>NZ_SMJY01000086.1:0-23516 GCF_004348355.1 Micromonospora sp. KC721
CACCCGCCCCGCCCGGGGAGTACCTGTTCACGCTGAGCGCGGCGACCCTGCGCTCGCTGACCGAGCTGGTCCGCAGCTACCTGCGGTTCCTCGACAACGGTGGACTGGAGGGTGTCGACCTCGCCGACGTCTGTCACACCACCCAGGTCTCCCGCTCCGCCCACCGCTACCGGGTGGCGCTGGTCGTCACCGGCTTCGACGACCTGCGCCGGGGCCTCGAAGGGTTGCTCTCCGACGGCCAGCAACCCATCACCGACGGCTCCCTGGCCGAGCCGGCGAACGCGTACCTGCGGGGCGCGCCGGTGGATTGGCGGGCCCTGGCGGCCGGCCGCTCGCACCGGATCGTCCGGCTGCCCCGGTACGTCTTCGACGAGACGACCGCCTGGCTGGAGTTCCCGCAGACGTGGCGGCAGACCATGTCGCTGGAGCGCGCCATCGAGCGGCATCCGGTGACCCACGACGTCGAGCTGGCGCCGATGCCGGCGCCGGAAACGACGGGAGCGGGCACGGTCCTCGCCCTGGTCGACCCGGCGACCGAGGCCGAGACGCTGCTGGCCAGTGCGCTGCCGGAGAACAGCTGGATCGTCCGGCTGGGTGACCCGGTCGCACCCAGCGGCAACCCGTTCTCCGCCGACAGCGCCGCATCCTTCGAGCGGATCGTCGCGCTCGTCGAGGAGCGCGCCATCACCCACCTGGTGTACGCCCTGGCGTTCGAGGAGAAGCCGGCGGCCGACATCGAGGAGATCGAGCGCCGGTCGACGAAGAACCTGTACGGCCTGTTCCACCTGGCCAAGGCGCTGATGGCGGCCGGCGCGAAACTCGACCTGGTGGTGCTGACCCGGTCGGCGATCAGCGCGGAGGAGGGTGACACGTCCGCGGTGACGGAGAACGCCGCGCTCGTGGGCTTCGGCAAGGTGTTCGTCCGGGAGTATCCGTACGTCAAGGTCAAGCACGTCGACGTCGACCTGGCCGTGCCGGTGGCGGCGCTGCGCGCCGAGATCCTCGCCGACCAGTACGGCCTGTCGGTGCTCCGCGGCGAGCGGCGGTTGCGCGAGGTCTTCGTCGAGGTTCCGGAGATCGAGCTCGCCCCCGGGGCGGACGGCCCCCGGCCGTACCTCAGGCCGGGTGGCACGTACCTGATCACCGGTGGCACCGGCGCGCTCGGCCTCGCCGTCGCCCGGGACTTCGCCACCGCCCAGCCGGACATCACGGTGGTGCTGCTCAGCCGCTCCGGGCTGCCGCCGCGCGACGAGTGGGACGAGCTGCTGGCCGCCGCCGGGCCGATGGCGGGCCGGATCCGCGTGGTGCGGGAGCTGGAGTCGCTCGGCACGACGGCGCGGGCGATATCGGTCGATGCGGGCGACAGCAAGGCCCTCGCGGAGGCGGTCACCCAGCTCCGCCAGGAACACGGCCGGATCGACGGCATCGTGCACGCCGCCGGGCTGCCCGGCGGCAGCACCGTCATGTTCCGCCAGCTCGACGACTTCGACGCCGTGGTCCGGGCGAAGCTGCACGCGGCCTTCGTCCTCGCCGAGCTGACCCGGGACGACCCGCCGGACTTCGTCGCGCACTTCTCCTCGGTCGCGTCGGTCTTCCCCGCCCCCGGCCAGGCCGACTACGCCGCAGCCAACTACTACCTCGACAACGTCGCCAGGGCGCAGGCGGGCGGAGGTACGCACGTGATCGCGCTGGACTGGGTGGCCTGGAAGGAGATCGGCATGGCCGTCGACTTCGGCACGAACGGCGACACCATGTTCAAGGCCATCCCGACCGCCGTCGGCCTGGCCGTCCTCGACGCGGGCCTGCGGTCACGCCGGTCGCGGCTCTTCGCCGGAGAGATCAACTACGCGGGCGAGCTCATCCACCTGTTGCGCTCCTACGACGTCGGGCTCTCCCCCGGTATCGAGGCCACCGTGGAACGGCACATGCACGCGCTCGCGGAGCGGCTGGCCAAGGCCACCGAGAAGATCCGCGCCACGGTCGCGGCGGTGGTGGTGGAACCCGACGGTCGGCCAGACGGGAACTACTCCGACACCGAACGGTCGGTCGCCCAGTGCCTGGCGCTCGCGTTCGGCTACGACCGGATCGACGTGGAGGCCGACTTCTTCGACCTGGGCGGCGACTCGCTGATGGCAGCCGCGGTGGCCAACAACATCGCGGTGTACCACGGCGTGTCGTACGACGTCGCGGATCTGCTCGCCGACCGCACCGTCGCCGAGATCGCGTACCACGTCGACGACCTGCGCGATTTCGGCTGACGCCGACCACGATCGGGGATGCGATGAGCGACATGACCAGCGGGCCCGCGCTACGGCAGATCGTGGGCTTCGCCCTGCCGCTGACCGCGGCCAGCCTGTTCCAGCAGGTGTACCTGCTCGTCGACAGCATCGTCGTCGGGCGCTACGTCGGCGTCGAGGGGCTGGCCGCGGTCGGCGCGAGCGGACCGCTGTTCTACCTGCTGAACGCGATGTTCATCGGGTTGGGGACCGCATTCACCATCCGGTTGGCGCATCTACGCGGCGCCGGGCAGGACGGGCAGCGGCGGGATGTCGTGGTGGCGCTCACCCTGGTCACGGCCGGCTGGACGGTGGGCTGCGTCCTGCTGGTCACCGTGCTGGCCGAGCCGGTCCTGGGGTTGATGGGAATCACCGGGGCGCTGGCCGAGCAGTGCGCCGACTTCATCGCGATGCTCTCCCTCGGCTTCCCCGGCATATTCGGTTCCGCCGCGGTCAGCGCGTACCTGCGCGGGCTCGGCAACTCCCGTGCGGCGATGTGGGTGCAGGCCGCCGGCAACCTGCTCAACATGGTGTTGGCGGTGCTCTTCGTCGGCGGGCTCGGCCTCGGGGTCGCCGGGGCCGCGCTGGCGACCGCGGTGGCCGCCAGCGCGTCAACGGCGTGGGGAGTCATCACGGCGGCCCGGATCTACCCGATGCCGCGCGGGCGCCCCACCCGGGAGGCGGTACGCCGGGAGTTCGTCAGCGCGGTCCGCCTCGGCTCGCCGCTGGCCACCCAGCACATCATCCTCGCCGCCGGGATCATGGTGCTGGTCTGGGTGATCGAGGCGTACGGGGAGGTGGTGATGGCGGCGTTCACCGTCGTCGCGCGGATCGAGGCGTTCACCGCCATCCCGTTCATCTCCCTCTCCGGCGCCATGACCACGTTCGCCGCGCAGAACCTCGGCGCCGGCAACCACGCCCGCGCGCGGCACGCCCTGTTGCGCACCATCGGGCTGACGGTCGGGCTGACGGCGGTGGTCTCCGTCGTGGTCCTGCTGGCACACGAACCGGTCGCCGCCCTGTTCACCGACGACGCCACCACCCGCCGGGTGACCGGGGAATACCTACTGATCATCTATCCGTTCGTGGCGCTCTACACCGTCATGGTGGTGTTGCACGGCTACCTCAACGGGGCCCGCCGCACCGTCGCCCCGCTGATCTGCACCATCCTCGCCTTCGTGGTGGTGCAACTGCCCTTCGCGTACTTGTTCAGCCGTTCCTTCGGCATCCAGGCCGTGATGTGGGCGGTCGTCGCGAGCTGGACCACCGGCCTGGCGTACTCGATCTTCACCCTGCGTCACGTCCTGCTGCCGCGTCCGGCAGTGGCCCGTGACGCCCGGCCCGCCCCCGTGGAGGTGCGAAGCTCACCATGATCACTATCCATACAGCCGACGTGGAGTTCTACGGCGGACGGGCCCGGACGGCTCCGCTGACCTGGGGGCAGGAAGCGATCTGGGAGGTCCTGCACGACGGGGACGTGGCGCGGACCTACGCCGTGCTCACCCGCTGGATGCCGATCCCGTTGCTGTTGAGCGTCGGCGACGTACTGCAGATCATCGGCGAGCTGCTCCGGCGCCACGAGGGTCTGCGCACCCGGTACCACCCCACCGCCAGCGGGGACGCGACGCAGGAGGTGCTCGGCTCCGGGTCGCTCCCGGTCGAGATGCACGACCGGCCGGTCGACGACCCGACGGAGTACTCCACCATCGTCACCGACTACCTGGTACGCGCGGCCAGCGCCGGGTTCGACCACGCCGAGGAACTTCCGATCCGCTTCTCGGTGACCCTGCAGGACGGCATTCCGATCCTGCTGGCGTTCGCGGTGTCCCACCTGGCCGCCGACTTCGTGAGCGCTGAGCTGCTCGTCGCCGACCTCGCCGCGATGTTCCGGGCGCGGGCGGACGGCAAGCCGGTCCCCCCGGCCCGACGCGCCCTGCAGCCGGCGGACCTCGCACTGCTGGAG
Source organism: Micromonospora sp. KC721 (assembly GCF_004348355.1). NCBI lineage: Bacteria > Bacillati > Actinomycetota > Actinomycetes > Micromonosporales > Micromonosporaceae > Micromonospora > Micromonospora sp. KC721. Next base: position 4,240 of record NZ_SMJY01000086.1, read on the forward strand.
AGCCGGCCGGAGGGACAGCTGCGCAACATCGAGGCGGCCCGGTTCATCCGGCGCCAGCTCGACCGCCTCGGCCCGGATCCGCTACCCGCGCGGGCGACGCCGGCCACCCCGCGGTTCTACCGGGGACGGCTCGAGTCCGACGCGGTCGCCGTCGCGGCGGGTGTCGCCGCCCGCCGCTACCGGACGACCCCGTCGGTCTTCCTGCTCGCCCTCACCTCGGCGTTGATGCGCTGCGTCGTCCCGGGCCCGACCTACCCCATCGACCTGATGCAGGGCAACCGGACCGAGCCGGAACTGACCGGCATGGTGGCCAACCTGAGCCAGAGCATCCTGACCGTGATCGATTTGACCGCCGAGACCTTCACCGAGCTGGTCGGTCACTGCGCGGCAGTGGTGGCGGAGGCCCGAACGCACGGTCGGCACCGCAAGCGGATGGCCCACGACATGATCTGCCGCGCCGGAGCCGACCGCGGCTGCCAGTTCAACGACATCTGGTCGCAGCTGCCCGGGCGGCCGACCAGACCCGACGCCACGTTGCGGGACCTGGCGCGGTTGCGGGCGTCGAGCACCTTCGACTGGCCGGAGCGGGTCACCGACAAGAACAAGGATCTCTTCATGGGAATCCACGGCGCCGCCGAGCGGGTCCAGCTCTCCCTCTTCGCCGACACGGTCCTGCTGCCGCCCGGCGACATCCGGGCGTTCCTCGACACGTTCGAACGGGCCGCCGTGGTCCTCGCCTTCGAGGACGTCGCGCTGGACCAGGTGGCGGCCTGGTTCGCGGAGAGCTCGTCGCGGTACGCCCAGGTGGACTGGACCTCCGGCTGAGGCGACTCAGTCGCGCGGGTGCCAGGCCGCCGCGACCGCCGCGAACACCGCCCTGGCCTTCGTCGCGCTATCCCGGACCTCCGCGTCGACCCGGAACCCGGCCACCACACTGGCACCGGCCTGGGACCAGTACCGGGAGCCGTCCCCGAAAAGCGTCCGGATGCCGAAGCAGGCGTCGACGTCGCCGCGCAGGTCCAGGTAGCCAATGGCGCCGCCGTACAGTCCGCGCGGCGCGCCTTCGAGCTACGAGCCGATCCTGATCGCCGCCTCCCGCGGCGATCCGCACACCGCGCCCGCGGGGGTGTTACCGGCCAGGAGGTCCACCGGCGACACCGCGTCGGTGAGTTCCCCGCGGATCGTGGTGACCAGGAGCATCACGTGGGAGAACATCCGGACGGCAGGGTGCGGGATCGACCTGGACGGACCCGGCACGGACGAACGGCGCGAGGTCGGCCGTGGCCTGCGCGACAAGCTGCCGGTGTTCCGCCAGCTCCTTCGGGTCGGCGGCCAGCTCCCTGCGTACGCAGCGTCCCCGGCGGCGTCCGTGCCGCGCGGACGGCTGCCCCCGATCGCGCTCGTGGTCACCATGCGTCGACGGACCTGGTGGACACCATCACCCAGGGCGGCCGGACCACGGATTACGTCTTGGATGTGACGGGGAGCGGATCCGGTCCTGGACCGACAACGCCACCGGCGCCGGCGTGCAGTCGGTGCACCACTACGACGGGGACGACGACAGCCCGTCGTGGACGCAGGAGACGGCCGACCGGTTCATCCGGCCGTGTGGTGTCAGGGTTGTCGGCGATAGCAGGCATCTTCGACAGCGACAGCGGCCAGGTCGACTGGCAGATCACCAACCTGCACCGGACCTGGTCGCGGCCATCCATGGCGACGAGGAGGGCCTGTCCCGCACCAGCGAGGCCGACGAGTACGGCACGCCGCGCAACCCCGACGACGTCGGCACGCAGTGGTACGGCTGGCTCCGTGCCAAGCAACGGGCGGCCTCGACGGAACAGCCATCCCCCTCGTCATGGCAGGGGTCTTCCTTGTCAGGGCCGTTTGGACCGCCCGCCCGGTACCCCGAAGGGCTGGTGTGCACGCGCTGCGAAGTACGTCGGTAAACAGGCTTGGCGAGGCGCGAAGTGGGCCTGCGGACCTGCCGCAGCGATTAGTGACCTCGGTCCCGGCGGAGAAAGCACGACAACAGTTGCCTGAACTCGTGCGGGTGCTCGATCGCCGGCACGTGCCCGCATCGGCCGAGCACGTGCAGACGGACATCGGTCAGGTGTTCGAGCAGGGGCTGGGCTGCCGTCCCGAGCGGGGTGACTCGGTCCTCGGCGCCGTGAACGAGTAGCACGGGCGCGCGGACCGCTGCCAGCGTGTGCGCCGAGAGGGTGAGGTCGTCGACCCATCGTGCCCTAGGTGGAGGGAACAACGACGCGAATGCGGCCGCCCCCGCTCGCATCGCAGCTGCACGGGCATCGACGGCCGAATCGGTCACGAGCGCTTGGTCGTGGACGAGGCGACTCAGCATGTCTCGTGCCCCGAGCGGGCTGGCGGGGGCGGCCCAGACCGCGTCGAGCTCGGCGGACAGCGGCGCCCCGGGGGCGCCCATCGTCGAGACCGCCACGACACGGGTGACCTGCTGGGGGCGCGCGGCCGCCAACGCCAGCGCCACGGCACCGCCCATGGAGTGACCCACCACGGCGTAGTACTCGATACCGAGAGCATCCATCAGGCCCGCGGCCTGCTCCGTCCACAGCCGGAGCCCGCCCCTGGAGCCCGCCGGCATAGGTGTACGGCCGAACCCCGCTTGGTCAGGAGCCACCAGGTGCCAGGACGTGCCCAGCGCCCGCACCGTCGTCGCCCAGGCTCCGGACCCGGTCGTGCCGGGTCCGGAGCCGTGCAGCATCAGCACCGCGGGCCCGGTGCCGCTCTCCAGGACGTGGACGGGGGAGCCGTCGACTGTGACGGTCCGAAGTGCCGTCACCGGGGCAGGCCAGGTGCGCTCATGCCGATGCGGGGTTGACGGACTTCGAGAAGAGCTCCATCATCGCCCTGCCGAATTGCGGCATGTCGGGCCACCCCCGGCAGGAGACGAGGTTGCCGTCCACGACGTCGGGAGCGTCGACGACCGTCGCGCCTGCGTTCTCCATGTCACCGGTGATGGGGGGGAAGCAGGCCGTCTTTCGACCCTTCAGTAGCCCGTACACCGCTGGTACCTGCGCACCGTGGCACACCAGCGCAACGGGGAGGTTGCGCGCGAAGAAGTGCTCGGTGATGCGCCTGACGTCGGTGTTGACCCGGATCCACTCGGGGGCACGTCCCCCGGGAATGATGAGGGCGTCATAGCGCTCGACGTCGACCTCGGCCCAGGGCACGTCGACCGGCAGCTTCCGGCCGTTCTTCTCCACGTAGGCGTCGGAGTTGGGATCGAACTCGTGGATGACCAGTTGCACGTCACGCATCGTCCGTGACGAGACGTCAACGTCCCAGCCGCCCTCCTGCACGCGATAGTAGGGATACATGGTGTCGAGCTCCTCGGCGGCGTCGCCGATCAGGAGCAGCGCTCTGGGCACCTGCTTCTCCTCGCATCTCGGGGCGGGTAACGTAGATCCAATCCGATCCGATCTGGTTGAGTTAGCATTCCCCGGCCCAGTTCGCCCGTCAAGCCTCTACCGCCATTCCGTCCGCGTCCTTGGCCTCGTCGAACAATCGTCGGAAACGCTCGCCGGACCGCAAGATGTGCCGACGCATCGCGTAGGCGGCGGCGTCCGGGTCACGCGCGGCGATCGCGGCCACAATTTCCTCGTGCTCTGCCATGGCCAGGTGAGTGACCTGGGCGTCGTGGTGAAGCCTGAAGAGATGCACGTGGCTGTGCAGGCGAGCGAGCGCTTCACGGATGACCTGGTTCTCCGCGCTCAGGGCGACGAGATCGTGAAAAGCGGCGTCGCGTAGCCCGAAGGCGCCATAGGCCATGGGCCCGCTGCCCCCCTCCAGCTCCGCCATCTCCTCCAGCATTCGTCGCAGACCGGCCACCTGCTCCAAGGACGCGCGTTCGGCGGATCTGCGCGCGGCGGCCGGCTCAAGGAGCAGGCGGACCTCGAGCATGTCCTCGAATCGGTGACGGGTGATTTGCGGGGGAATGCGGTAGCCGGCATGGGGCACACGCACGACCAGACCCTCGGCCTCCATTCGGTTCAGAGCGTCTCGGATCGGCGTCTGCGAGACCCCCAGCTCTCGCGCCAGGACGTCGATCGTGACGCGGGAGCCAGGCTCGATCCGTAGCGACATCAGCTGTCCGAGCAGTGTGTCGTACACCTCGTCGGCAAGCCGGCCGCGAGATCTTCCCGGCGGCATTCCGCCCGCCATGGCCCCACGGCCCCGCGCGGTCATCGCATCGTCGTCCATCGTGACGTGAGGTCCTTTCTTGCACCTTCGTGAATCTGTTGACATCAGTCACAACGCTGCGGCATGCTGACGCCCCAAGTCGATCGTATAGGAAAAGCGTCGGATCCCCGCCGTCCTGCATCGTCGCGGAACCGCCGGCCATCGCTCTACTTCGATCACCGTGAGCTCCGGTGGGCATGATCGACGTCCTGCTCGGTTCGTCACGGGGGCCGCAGCTGAACCGAAGGACCGCTCGACCGCATGAAGACCCAGTACATCGTGGCGCACTCGTGACCCGGGTTCGCGGGTCGGCCCCCGCGACAGCCCGGCAACCCGCCTGAACAACCCAGCAACTGCTCGGCGAAGCACATAGCGAGGCTCTAGAAGTCCGAATCCAGAGAGCAGGCAAGAAGATGCAGCGAATAGGACGGATGCCCGTTTCCAGTCGAAAGGTGCAGCTGGCGACGGCGGCCATGCTGCTGGTGGCCACGACCGTGGCGGCTTGCGGCGATGGCCAGGACAACGGCGCGAAGGCGAGCGCCCCCAAGGCGCCGGCGACCATCCCGGAGCTCACCAAGGACCCGCTGACCCTCAGCTTCATCTGGTTCGACTGGCCTCCCGCCCACGCACTGGAAGCCTTCGCGAACGCGGAGTACAAAAAGGAACGGCCGAACGCGACCATCAAGGTCAACACCGTGCCGAACGCGAACTGGCACGACGCGATGTTCACCCAGTTCGCCGCGCGCAAGACCGACTTCGACATTGCGATCCTGGACTCGCAACACATCGGCGAGGCCGTGACGAACGGCAACATCCTCGACATCACCGACTTCGTCAAGAACAACATCGACGTCAAGGCCTACAACCCGTACCTCCTGGCGGCCTACGGCCAGTTTCCCCAGGCGGAGACCGGCAAGCGCGACGAAAACGCAAGCCTGTACGGACTGCCGCTGCTCGGCGACACCTGGACGATGATCTACCGCAAGGACCTGATCGGCGACAAGCCACCGCAGACCTGGGAGCAGATGATCTCAGTCGCCGAGCGGTGCCAGGCGGACAACCCTGGCGTCAGCGGGCTGGCTTTCCACCAGGCCAACGGCTCCGACGCCGCTGCCGTGACCTACAACACGGTCAACGGCGTCTACGGCGGCAACCTCTGGGACTCCAAGACGCGCAAGATCGAGGGCGTCCTCAACGACGCTGCGGGCCAGGAGGCGATGGACGTCCTGGTCAACAAGATGAAGCCGTTGACCGCCAAGGGCTCCGGCAACTGGTTCATCGACGAGGTGAACGCGGCGGTCGCCCAGGGCAAGGCATGCATCGCGTTCAACTGGATCGCCGCGAGCGGCGGCCTGCTTGATCCGAAGCAGTCGACGCTCGGCACCACGCGGGAGCAGATTCTCGACAAGCTGGGTTTTGCCACCCTGCCGAGCCAAAAGACGAACCTGGTCCCTCTCGGCGGTATGGGGATGCACGTGTCGGCCTACTCCTCCAAGGCAAACCAGGCGGAGGCCCTGAACTTCATGAAGTGGTTCGAGCGGGCTGATATCCAGAAGAAGTGGGCCGCGGCTGGCGGTGTGCCATCGCGTACGGACGCCCTGGAGTCGCCCGAGTTCCTCAATGCCGGGCCTTTCAACCAGGTGTACACCGACTCGGTTCCGCGGATGCGGGACATGTGGAACGTGCCCGAGTACGCGCGCCTCGTCGACATTGAGAACACCAATGTGAACGCGGCTCTCAACGGCGCGAAGAAGCCGAAGGATGCGCTCGACGACATCGCCAAGGAGCAGCAGGGCGTGCTCGACTCCAGCAGCCGCAAGGGCGGCGGCGGACTGTGAGCGACCCCGTCCCTCTGACGACCGGCCACCCCGGGCAGGTGGCGTCTGCGACGCCACCTGCACCGGGTCGGTCCCGCCGGCTGAGCGACCGCGGGCTCGCCGTGGCCTTCATCTCCCCCGCGCTGCTGCTGCTGCTCGCAATGTCGGTGTTCCCGTTGCTGTGGGCGTTGTACCTGTCTTTCACCGACTACTCGGCCACCCGCGGGGGGCCCGCCCATTTCGTTGGGTTCGGGAACTACACCGCCATCCTGACTTCGGCGCAGGTCCACCAGAGGGCCTTGACGACGTTGATCTACGTGGTCGGCGCGGTCGGCCTGCAGACCGTGCTCGGTTTCGCCATCGCCTACCTGATCTCACGGCGCACGCACGGGCGAGGACTGCTGACCACTCTGTTCCTGGTGCCGATGATGCTGTCACCGGTCGTGGTCGGGCTGTTCTGGCGATTCATGCTCGACGCGCAATTCGGCGTGATCAACAGCATGCTCGGCTCGCTCGGCCTGGGGCAGGTGGAGTGGCTCACCCGGCAGCGAACGGCGTTGATTTCCCTGATCGTGGTCGACACCTGGCAATGGACGCCGTTCATCATGCTCATCGCACTTGCGGGCCTTACCGCGGTTCCCAAGTACTTGTACGAAGCCGCCTCGATCGACCGGGCGTCCGAGTGGTTCCGGTTCCGCACCATCACTCTTCCGCTGGTGTGGCCGCTGCTGCTCATTGCCGTGTTGTTCAGGGCCATTGAGGCCTTCCGGCTGTTCGACCTCGTCTACATCCTGACCAACGGAGGTCCTGGGGTCTCCACCGAGACGTTGTCGTTCCACGTCTACAAGGTCGCGTTCCTGGGCTTCAACACCGGAACCGCCTCGGCGTACGGGATCCTCATGGTCCTCGTCGTCATCGTTCTCACGCAGCTCTACCTGCGCTACCTGAACAAGCTCAAGGAGGACTGATGGCCGTCTCTGTCAACGAGGCCGTGTCCACAGGTCCTGTCCGGGATCACCCGCCCCCCGCGCGCCGCCTTGGCGGCCGGGGCCGCTCCATCCTGGAGGTCGCGCTGCTGGCCGTACTGGCCGTCGTGATGCTCTTTCCGGTGCTGTGGATGATCGAGACGTCCATCAAGGAGAACCGGGATGTCTACGCTATTCCGGCCAAGTTTTTTGACTTTCAGGTTACTTCGGACCATTTCAAGGACGTGTTCGTCGCCTCCGGCGGCGGTCGCTCGGCCTTGTCCGTTTCGTTCCTCAACTCCGTCGTGGTCGCCGGGGTCTCCACGGTGCTGGCTACCGTGCTGGGGGTCCCGGCAGCCTGGGCCTACTCACGCTTCGCCGTGAAGGCCAAGAAGGACCAACTGTTCTTCATCCTGTCCACCCGCTTCATGCCGCCCGTGGTGGTCGTGATCCCGATCTTCCTCATGTACCGCGACGTCGGACTCATCGACACCAAGCTCGGCCTGATCCTCATCTACGCCGCGTTCAACCTCCCGTTCACGATCTGGATGATGAAGGGGTTCGTCGACGAGGTGCCCGCGGAGTACGAGGATGCCGCCATGCTCGACGGCTACACCCGCTTGCAGGCGTTCTGGCGTTTCACCCTTCCCCTGCTCGTGCCCGGCATTGCCGCCACGGCGGTCTTCGCACTCATCTTCTCGTGGAACGAGTTCGTGTTCGCCATCTTCCTCACCTCCAGCGACAACGTGCGGACGGCTCCACCCGCCATCGCCGGCCTCATCGGTGGCACCACTGTGGACTGGGGTCTCGTGGCCGCCGCCTCCGTGGTGTTCGCCCTACCGGTGCTCGTCTTCGCCTACCTGGTGCGCAAGCACCTCGTCGCCGGCGTGACGCTCGGGGCGGTGCGACGCTGATGGCGGGCATCGAGGTGACTGTCCTGCACAAGCGCTACCCGGACGGGACAGTCGCAGTTGATCACGTGGACCTGTCCATCGGCGACGGCGAGCTGTTCGTGATGCTCGGCCCGTCGGGTTGCGGCAAGACGACCACGCTGCGGGCCATAGCCGGCCTGGAGAGGCAGACCACGGGCGACATCCGCATCGGCAACACGCTGGTCAACGACCTGCCGCCCGCCGAGCGCGACATCGCCATGGTGTTCCAGTTCTACGCTCTCTACCCGCATCTGAGAACCCGCGACAACCTGGCGTTCCCACTGCGGGCCGAGGGACTACCCAAGGCGGAGGTGCGCGAGCGGGTCGACGAGGCCGCCCGGCTGATGCGGCTCGGTCCGCTCCTGGACCGGCGACCGCGCCGGCTGTCCGGCGGGGAGCAGCAGCGCGTCGCGCTTGCTCGCGCCCTGGTGCGACGACCGCGCGCATTCCTCATGGACGAGCCTCTCACCAATCTGGACGCGGAGCTGAGGGCGGACATGCGCACGGAGATCAAGCACCTGCAGGGGGAACTGGGGACGACGATGGTCTACGTCACCCACGACCAGGTCGAGGCGATGTCGCTCGGTCACAGAATCGCCATCCTCAACAAGGGCCGCGTCGAGCAGATCGGCACGCCGCTGGAAGTCTACGAACGTCCGGCGAGCCTTTTCTGCGCCGCATTCATCGGCTCCCCGCCGATGAACCTGATCGAGGTGGAGGTGGCCGACGGGAAGCTGCGCAGTCAGGGCGGACTGGTCCTCACGCCACCGCCAGGCCTGCCTCGCGACCGTTGCCTGCTCGCAGGCGTCCGGCCGGAGGCGCTGGAAGTAACAGAACCAGGGGCGGAACGTTCGATCCCGGCCCGCGTGGTCTCGGCGGAGTGGCTGGGCGACGAAATCATCTACGTGGTTGACCACGGCGGCCAGCGCGACGTACGGGTTCGGATGCCACCGACTGGCCGTTTCGCCGTTGACGCACGGGTCGGGCTGCGGCACACCGGCGGGACCCCGGCGGTCTACGACGTGAGCACGGAAGAGCTGGTGGCCTGATGGGAACCGTGGCAGTGCACGGGCTGTGCAAGTCCTTCGGCAAGGTCCAGGCCCTGGACGGGGTGACGCTGGACGTGCCGGACGGCTCGTTCTTCGTCGTGCTCGGGCCCTCCGGGGCAGGCAAGACGACGACCCTGCGAGCGATCGCCGGCCTTGAGAAGCTTGACGCCGGGTCGGTGCATCTGGACGGGAGGGACGCGACCGGTGACGCCCCGGCCGCACGCGACCTGGCCATGGTCTTCCAGAGCTACGCCCTCTACCCGCGACACACCGCGTACGAGAACATCGCCTCGCCGCTACGGGCACGCGGCTGTTCTTCGAGCGAGATCGCCGCTGCCGTCGAGCAGATGTCGAGCCTGCTGCACATCGAACGTCTGCTGCAGCGTCGTCCCGCGCAGTTGTCGGGCGGTGAGATGCAGCGTGTCGCCCTGGCCCGGGCGCTGGTCCGGCGGCCGCGCGCATTCCTCATGGACGAGCCGCTGACGAATCTCGACCTCAAGCTCCGCGTCGAGATGCGCACCGAGCTCAGCCGCATCCACCGGAGCCTCGGAGCGACCTTCGTCTACGTAACCAACGACCAGGTCGAGGCCCTGTCCATGGCCGACCAGGTCGCGGTCCTGAAGGAGGGGAAGGTGCAACAGGTCGGAACGCCGACCGAGGTGTACGAGCGTCCGGCCAACCAGTGGGTCGCAGGATTCGTCGGGAGCCCGCCGATCAGCCTGCTCGCCTGCCACGCCGAGGGAGACCGTCTGGTCGGTACGGAAGGCTGGACGCTGCCGCGGCCCCGCTGGACCACGGCTGAGGACGGTCGTCCGCTGCTGCTGGGTTTGCGCGCGGAGGACCTGTCCGTCGAGCAGCGTGGGAACGCGTCGTTGTCGGGGGAACTCTACGGGCTCGAGCCGCTCGGTGACCGAACGGTGGTCGACGTCCGAGTGGGGACGGAGATTCTCAAGGTCAAGGCACGACCCACCGTCACCGGTACGACGGGCGAGCGGCTGCTTGTCTCGGTCGACCTGGACCGCGCGCACCTGTTCGATGCGGGCACCGGGGTGTCGCTGTCCGAGGCCGGGCGGTAGCCGCGCGGGGCGGCGACGGCAACATGCGCCCGCACGTGGCAATCGAGCCTCGGACCGTCACCAGTGAGCATGGCCCGACGACGCTGAACGGCCGTGGCCCGAGAAGGCGATCGGTAGCGCGGGGCCTCGCCCCCGCAGCCAAGGCCAAGGCCACATTCGACCCGCTCGCCAACCTCGCCCCCGACGAGGGCGTGTGACCCGTTCGTCTACGCGCACAGCGCGATCGCTGAGGCACGCCGGACATCACCAAGAACATCACAGGAGCCGACGCAATGAGTGACCCGATGAACGTCCTGGCCCCCGAGCACCGGCGGCTCCGGATCGGCGACGCCTGGCGCGACGCCGCGAGCGGAGCCACCTTTGCCGTCGAGGACCCGGCCACCGGCAAGACCATCGCCGAGGTGGCGGACGCCGACGTCGTTGACGGGCTCGCCGCTCTGGACGTGGCGAGCAAGGCAATGGCGGAGTGGGCGGCGACCCCGCCGCGGAAACGGTCGGAGTTGTTGACCGCGACGTACCGGGCACTGACCGAGCGATCCGAGGAGCTCGCCCGGCTGATCACGCTCGAGATGGGCAAGCCGCTCGCCGAGGCTCGGGCAGAGGTGGCCTACGGCGCCGAGTTCTTCCGTTGGTTCGCCGAGGAGGCGGTGCGCGTCGAGGGGCGCTACAGCACCGCTCCCGCAGGTGGATATCGCATCCTCACCGTGCCGAAGCCGGTCGGACCGTGCGTCTTCGTCACGCCCTGGAACTTTCCGTTGGCGATGGGTGCCCGCAAGATCGCTCCTGCGCTGGCGGCGGGCTGCACGACGATCACCAAGCCAGCGGCCCAGACGCCGCTCACCATGCTGTTCCTGGCCCGCATCATGGAGGAGGTCGGCGTTCCCCCGGGCGTCGTCAATGTGGTGACCACCAAGCGTGCCGGCGAGGTGGTCTCCGCACTGCTAGCCGACAGTCGGACCCGCAAGCTCTCGTTCACCGGGTCGACCGAGGTCGGGCGCGTGCTGCTACGACAGGCTGCGGACAACGTGCTGCGCACCTCCATGGAACTGGGCGGCAACGCGGCCTTGATCGTGTGTGCCGACGCTGACCTGGACGTCGCGCTCGACGGTGCCATGGTGGCCAAGATGCGCAACATCGGGGAGTCCTGCATCGCGGCCAACCGGATCTACGTCGAGGAGCCGGTGCGCGAGGAATTCACGGCGCGCTTCGCCGAGCGGATGGGCGCGCTTTCGGTGGGCCATGGTCTCGACGACGGCGTGGACGTCGGGGCGTTGATCGACGAGGCCTCGGTCACCAAGATCGACGAGCTCGTCGCCGACGCTGTCGATCGCGGCGCCCGGGTCTTGGTGGGCGGCGAGCGTCCGGATGGGCCGGGCCACTTCTACCCGCCTACGGTCCTCGTCGACGTGCCCGAAGATGCGCGGATGCTGGAGGCGGAGATCTTCGGCCCGGTGGCGCCGATCCTCTCGTTCACGTCCGACGACGAGGTGATGGCGAAGGCCAACGACACCGAGCACGGCCTGGTCGGATACATCTTCACCCGTGACCTCCAGCGGGCGCTCCGGTTCATCGAGGGGCTAGATACGGGGATGCTCGGCATCAACCGTGGTCTGATATCGGACCCGTCAGCTCCGTTCGGAGGCGTGAAGCAGTCCGGGATCGGCAAGGAGGGGTCGCACGAGGGCATCCTCGAGTACCTCGACCTCACCTACGCGGCGATCGACCTACCATGACCGGCCTGCTGCTCCGGGCGCCCACCGAGGATCACCGCGCCCTGTGCGCACATGATCTGACCGGCCTCCACCGCGGGAACGGGACCCGGGCCATGGCCGGCACGAACCCGTTGGCACCCGGGACGCTGGCGACTCTGCCGGTGTGCGCACCACCGCCGCGGTCGCGGCGGTGGTGGGGGCGATCAGCCCCTTCGGCGATCCCAACGGCTGCGCCCTCGGGCTCATGATCGAGGCGCTGGTCGCGACCCGGACTCGTACCGCCCTTGGCGACGATGTCCGCGGGATCCTTGACCCGACCCACCCGTCCACCAAGGGCGACGTCTGCATCGCGATGGAGCTGAGGGCGCCCGGGCACGATCGAGTCCGGGCGCTCGGCGCGCGCCTGCGCCACCCGGGCGGCCAACTTGCCGACGCCGTCCCGGTCTCGCAGGTGACCTGGACGTCCGCCCAGCAAATCGCCGCCGACGTTCCAGAGAGGCACTGACATGCTTGAGACCGTCCGCGGACCACGCCAGCTGATAGTGGGCGAAGGGGTCGCGCAAAATATCCCACGAGTGGTGGCCGAGATTGGCTCGCGAGTCCTCATCGTGACCGACCAGGTTCTTCTGGGGCAGCCGGGCGTGGCCGAGATCGTGGCCGCCGTGCGGGAGAAGGTCGAGGTCGTCGAGGTGTTTTCCGACGCGACTCCAGACGTGCCACTCGCCGATGTCGCCTTGGCCGTCTCGGTCGCCGCCGAGGTGGACGCGGACGTGATCCTCGCCGTCGGGGGTGGCACGGTGATCGACCTCGCCAAAATCGTCGGCGTCATACGGCGCCACGGTGGGACGCCGCGCGACTTCTACGGCGAGTCGAAGGTGCCGGGGCCGACGATTCCTCTCGTCGCGGTCCCGACGACGTCAGGCACCGGCTCCGAGCTCACACCCGTCTCGGTGTTGACCGACCCGGACCGCGAGCTGAAGGTGGGGGTTTCCAGCGTCCACATCGTGCCCGACTTCGCCATCGTCGACCCCGAACTCACCTACACCTGCCCTGCGACCGTCACCGCCCACTCCGGCATCGACGCGTTTTGTCACGCGGTGGAGAGCTACACCGCGCGACCCCGCGCCCACGGACCGCGCGACCCGGTGGAGCAGGTCTTCCTCGGCCGCAACCCGATCACCGACCACTACGCGCTCCGGGCTGCGGAGCGGATCGCCCGTAGCTTGCGTCGTGCGGTCAGGGACGGAGGCGACACGGACGCGCGCGCGGATATGTCCTACGGGTCCATGCTCGCCGGGCTCGCATTCTCCCACGCGGGCAACGCGGCCCCGCACGCCCTCCAGTACCCCATCGGCGCAGCCACGCACACGCCGCACGGCCTGGGCGTCGGGCTGCTACTGCCCTACGCGCTGGACGCGGCCAGGGATGCCATCGGCGACCGGTTGGCCATCCTCGCCGGGGTGTGCGGGCTCGACGTGACCGACGCCTCGGATGCCGAGGCCGCAGATACGTTCCTCACCTGGCTCGACGGGCTCCTTGCTGACATCGGCATCCCTCGCACCTTGGCGGACATCGGCGTGGCACGCGCCGACCTCCCGCGCTTCGCGGAGATGGCCAGTGGCGTCACCCGCTTGATCCAGAACCATCCAGGCCCGACCGACACCGCCAGCCTGACCGCGATCCTCGAAGCGGCCTGGACCGGGGACCGGACCCGACACGTCCTGACGCCGAGCGGAGATCGTGACCGGCCTTCCACATGACGACGGGTTCCCTGCTCCACCCCCGGAGTCGGAATGCTCGGCTACGCCGTCGCGCCCGACGTCGCAGCCCTCCTCGGGTCACTCACCCCGACCAGGCAGTAATGCTGATCCGCTCCGGATGATCGTTCGTCGCATGCGGTCGGTGACCTCGCAGCGGACAGTGCCGACGATTTGTTCGGCGTAGGCGTTCGCGCGAGGGCTGCGCGGCGGGATCTTGCAAACGGCGATGCCGGCGTCGGCTAGTACGGCGTCGAAGGCGGCGGTGAGCTGTCCGGCCCGGGCCAGCTGAGGGCCCTCCTCGCCTGCCTGGCTGACGAGCAGGCACGCCGGATCGCCGCGAGCCATCCCGCACTGCCCGCACAGACGATCATCCAGTTACCGACCGACGCCAACACCAGCGTTGTCGCTGCTGCGGCAGCCAATCCGTCGCTCCCCCAAGAAGTAATGCACGACCTCGCGGTCAGATGACGGATCCACCGGCACCGGGTGAGCCTACGTGTCGGCGTAGGTGTGCTGCGGTAAGCGCCAGGGCACGCCACGGACGACTTCATGCGTCATCCGGATTCGTGGTGCCAGATCTTCGCCGATGTGCGCGGCGTGGAGATCCGCCGCGACGCCCACCCGCTCGCGGTCAACGTCCCGGGCAGGCTGGATCGGATCGGTCGGCACCGGGCAGCTCACCTTCGCCGACATCCCGGGCCTGATGCGTACCGACCGGGTCTTGACGCCGGACCCGATGCACCCGGCGGTCTACGACGAGACCTTCGCCGTCCACCAGGAGCTGCACAAGCGGCTCGCCCCGGTCTACCGACGCCTCAACCACCCAAGGCCCTCCCTCACAAAGTTTCACCCACGTCGTCATTGACGTTCGACGATTCGCGCGGTTTATCGCCTTCAAGCACTCGATCCACTTTCGCCCATTCCCAAAAAGCGGGAACGTCGATCCTGGAAGTTTCGGTTCCCATCGATGATGGCTTTTACCCTGCCACCGATGCGACGCTAGGTGACCGACGCCGGTCATCGACAGGAGGATATGTGCGGGCGATACGTCAACGGCTTCGCGGCACCCCGTCCAGCGACCGGCATCACCCCCATGCTGACCAGGAAGAATCGGAACTCCGGTCGCGACACGAACGAGGGTGGCTGGCGGCGGCCGGTCACACGGCGGCGCGACTGCTGCGTCATGAATGGTCGGTGGCGACATTGGCCGGTGTGGCGTTGGCCGTGCTTCTCACCTGGCCGACGCTCAAACATCCCCGGACGACCATCCCGGGCGACATTGGGGATCCCACGTTGCAGGCATGGCAGGTCGCCTGGGCCGGGCACTCCCTGATCACCGACCCACTTCGCCTGTGGCACTCCAATACGTTTTTCCCGGAGCCGTACACCTTCGCCTACACCGACAACCTACTCGGCTACGCGCCCGCCGCCCTGTTCGGCCACGGTGTGGAGGCAGCCGTCTTCCGCTACAACCTGCTCTTCGTGCTGGCCCACGCACTCGCCTTCGTCGGGGCGTACGCCCTGGTCCGCCAGCTGGGCGGTATCCGGACCGCAGCGGCCTTCGCGGGGGTCGCCTGGGCCTTCGCACCGTGGCGGCTCGCCCACAGCGGTCACCTGAACATCCTCTCCACCGGCGGCATCGCCCTGTGCCTGGCGATGCTGGCGCGCGGCCATGGCTGGTCCCTGCGACACGGTCACCGACCGAGGCTGCATCGGCCCGGGTGGATCGTGGCCGGCTGGCTGGTCGCCGCCTGGCAGGTGAGCCTCGGCTTCGCGATCGGCCTGCCGCTGGTGTACTTCCTGGCCGGCACCGGGCTGGTGGTGGCCGCCGCGGTCGGCTGGGCCCGGTGGCGGACCGGTAGATGGGTGTTTAGCCGCCGGGTGGTGCTGGCCAACCTGTTGGGTGGTGCCGTCTTCGGTGGCGTCTGCGTCTGGCTGGGGACCTTCTTCCTGCACGTGGTGGAGCTGAACCCGCAGGCGCGCCGGGATCTGTCCTGGACGCGGATGTTCTCCCCACCCCTGCGGGGATATGCCATCGCGCCCGCGGACTCGTGGCTGTGGGGTGACCATTTCGAGGCTGCCCGTGCCCAGTTGTCCTGGCCGCCGGAGATGGCGCTGCTGCCCGGCGTCACGTTGATCGTCCTGGCCACGGCCGGGCTGACGTTCTCGGTGTTCCGGGTCCGTCACCGCGTTCTGCTTGGGCTCGGTGTGCTGGTCAGCGGTGCACTCGGGCTGGGCAGCAATCTCGTCGGTGAGGGCGACCCGGGATACCTGACGTTGTCGCGACTGCTCCCCGGCTGGGAGGCGCTACGCACTCCGGGGCGGCTCATGGTGTGGACGAGCCTGCTGCTCGCCGTTCTCGCGGCGGGAGCGATCAGCGAGTTCGGACGGTACCGGCCGGCGCGGGGATGGCAGAAATCGGCCGGCGGCATCGCGCTCCTGCTGCCTCTGCTGCTGGTCCTGGTCGAAGGGGTCAACCGGACACCACACCCCACCGTGCCGCCCGCGCCGGCAGCGCTGCGGGCGGCGGCCGATCCGATACTGGTCCTGCCCAGCGACGGTGTCTCCGAATCGCACGTCATGCTCTGGTCCACCGACGGGTTTCCCCGCATCGCCAACGGCTCGATGACCTTCGTGCCGGACAGTCAGCAGCAGATCCGCACGACGAGCATGGCCTTCCCCGACCCGAGCAGCATCGCCTTCCTCCGGCAGGTCGGCATCCGGTCGGTGGTCGTCCTGCCGGATCGGCTCGCCGGCACACCCTGGGACGGCGTCGCCACCCGACCGTTGGACGGCCTCGGCATCACCCGGGAGGAGATAGCCGGCGCGTTCGTGTACCACCTCGATTGAGGGTTCTCGCCAGGAGTGGCTACCCGAAACGAACGGCCCGGTTGACCATCCCAATCCGCGGGCCATGACGGTGACCATCGCCCACTGGCCATGGCAGCGTGTCAGCACTATGGACCGCCGCCTTTTTCGTCGGTGGATGCCTCTATGCTCGGCCAGCCATCAGGTCTGGCGGTGGAGGGGACGGCATCGTGAACGGAAACGGTTGGGCCGGGATGGGCTGGCAGTCGTGGTCGGACACCGGCGAGGTCCAGGCCCGGCTCGCCACTGGCGCCGACCCGAACGGTCACGTACCCCACTGGGGGCCGGTGTTGCACGTGGCCGCCGAACATGGCTCGGCCCACGTGGTGGCGGCGCTAGCTGCCCTGGTCGACGACATCGACGCCGAGCACAACGGCCGTACCGCGCTGTGGGTGGCCGTGCACGCCGACAAGCCCGACAACGCCCGCGCGCTCGCCGCCGCCGGTGCTGATCCCTGGCGACACAGCGCGTAACGCATCGCGTTCTCCTCTCGTGATGGGCTGACACCGGGATGACGAGCCAGCCGCACCGGAATCGTCACCTGACACGGATTCGACCGCCGCCCGGCACGGACGGCGCGACCGCCGGACCCTGGACGCCAGGGTGTTCGCGTCCGTTTCAGGGTTGCGGATGATCAAGCGGCGACCAGCGACTCGCAAGGTAGGTCCGGACCATCGACGCCCCGAGTCGTCCGAAGATACCTTGCGGATTCCCGGTCCGGTGGTGGCTCGTCAGCGTAGACGGTCGAGGTCATCCCACTCGTCGAGTACGTCCCCGAATCCCTTCCTACGTGCGACGCGCTCCAGTTCTGGGAACAGCGTCGACGGTTGCCCGGTCACAGCTTTGATGAGGTAGTCCGCGGTCCATGGCGCCGGCAGCGGGTGAGTGTCGAGTTCCCAGCGCAGGAACTTGTTATAGGGACGGATTCGGCCGTAGAGCGCGAAGAGGGTCCATAGAAACCAGGGCCCTGCCTCGATCTCTTCGAGCTGTGCCAGGTCGGGACGGCCGTCTCGCCGGTTCTTCATTGCGCGGTAGATGAAGTTGATGTAGCCGTCGAGTTGTTCACGCACCAAGGTGTCCGACTCTGCTGGGGTTAGGATCGCCTGTGCGCATACCAGCTCCGCGATCTGGCCGTCGAGGCGGTCCATGAGCACTTGGGCGCCGCGGTAGGAATAGCGCTGCCACCGGTTAGAAGTGTCGGCCAGGTCTCCGATGGACATGACGATCGTGTCCAGGTCGGGAGTTCGGCTGGTCGACCATCGGTCGTTGTGTTCTCGCAAGACAACGTAGACGTCGAAGTCCGAGTGTTCGGTCGCCATGTCGCGGGCGTGTGATCCGGTGAGAACCAGACCGACGACGTCCGGGTCCGTCTCGCAGCGCCGGAGCAAATCGGCGTATCTGGTCATCATGTGCGCAGTATGGCTGCGGGACGTCACCGACGACCAGCGCTGCCGGAGGAAGTTGAAGAGAAGGCAGACTTTGCCCCGGCCAGGCCGTGTCGGATGGGCCCCGGTCGGAGGTGAGACGTACGCTTCCCCCGACCGGTTCCAGGACGTCACCGTCAGCGCTGGGCGGCGGCGGTTGGGGCAGCAAAACGCGCGGCGCGAGCATGTGGCACCCGGGGCCCACGGCCATCGAGCACGAGCGGGTGGAGCCTCCCTGTGCTCGGTAACCAACCCCCCTCACCGCGCGGCCAACGCGGCACCAGATACAACCGGCAGCGCGGGCAGCAAGATATGGCGGTTGGCCGCCAAACGCGTCTGACGCCAGCCGACCGAGCGCGGTCGACAACGAGCACCAGGACGTCAACGACCGCTCGCAAGGCCGGCGTTACCAGCACCCGGCCGTGCCGGAGCAAGTTGGAGCAAAGATTCTCTGACAGCTGCCCGCGGAGAGACCGCGCTGATCCGTCCGGATCTAGTTGGCCATTTCCTCGTACGCTGAGGCGGGCGAAGTCGCGGTCATCCGTGGTGTGCAGTGTCGATGATGAGGTCGGCGCGGTTGCGGGTGCCGTCGGAGGCGAAGAACTCTTCTTCCTCGGCCATCCACTTCTGCCAGAGCTGCTCGGCACCGGCGAAGGAACCGTCGCGGGCGAGGCCGCGCGCCAGCCGCAACGGTGCGGGTGCGTCGACCCAGATGGCGTAGGCGAGCCGACCGATCGTCTCACGACGGGTGCAGGCGACGCCTTCGAAAATCATGGTGGGTGTCCAGGGCTGGGTCTTCCACTCGCCGAGGGTGTTGCCGTACCAGTCCGTCCAGTCTCTTGCCTGGTAGTGGGCTTCCTCGCCGCGAAGCAGCGGCGTGAGTACCTGGGCTTCGAAGCGTGGCCACCATCCGGCGAAGTCGTCCCACGACATAAAGTCGTCAATCTCGATGATCGGAGCGTTGAGCACCTCGGAGAGGTTGCGGGCAAGGTGGCTCTTTCCGGAGCCGCTCGGGCCATCGATGCCGATGATGCGTATGCCGTTGACCGGCTCGCGGGAGGCAATGGCGGCGGCGACCTGATCCACGATGTCGATGGCCATGGGCGCAGCCTAGACAATGGCCAGCCCTGACTCGCGGCGCTGCCAAGGGCTGCTTGACCACGGGGCTGTTGTCCGCCATCGCCGACGGGCGAGGGCTCTACTCCGCTCTGGGCTGGGCGATCCGCGGCGAACTGGCCGCAGCGTTCCGATCGTAGAATCGATCCTTGATGGCCTTCTTCTTCCAGGAGCAGGCATCGGCGCGTCGCTCGGCGGAGGTGCCTCAATGTTGGGCTAGTGCCCCGTCATGCAGCCTTGAACGGGTAATCCGGGTGGCGGATCTTGGAGTCGGCGGCGAATCCGGATTTCGGTCGGGCTCGCTGGTTGCGCCAGCGGATGTAGTCGCCGATGGCGGCATCCT
>NZ_SMJY01000087.1:0-23489 GCF_004348355.1 Micromonospora sp. KC721
CACCCACCCCGCCCGCGTTGGTCTTGAGGTTGACGGCACGCGCCCGGCGAGTCCGGCCGTCGACATCATGACCGCGGGTCAGGGTGGCGCAGCTCAGGGGATGAGGCGGTGCAGGTCGCGGGGGAAGGCGGTGACCTCGCGGACGTTCGCCGCGCCGACCAGCCGGGCGACGAAGCGTTCCAGGCCGATGGCGAAGCCGCCGTGCGGTGGCATACCGTGCCGGAACGCCTCGACGTAGCCGGCGTACGGCTCCAGCGGTTCGCCGCGCGCCGCCAGCGCCGCCCGGTAGTCGTCGTACCGGTGCAGCCGCTGCCCGCCGGTGACCAGCTCCAACCCCCGGAAGAGCAGGTCGAAGCCGTTCGAGTACGCCGGCCGGGCCGGATCCGGATGGGTGTAGAAAGGGCGCTTCGCCATCGGGTACCCGGTGACGAAGAGGAACTCCGAGCCGTGTTCGGCGCGGGCCCACTCCCCTAACGCGCGCTCGTGGCCGGGGGCCAGGTCCGGCTCGTCGGCGGACGCCCCGGCGATTGTCAGCGCCTCGGTGAAGTGCACGGCGGGGATCTCCGCCGGCAGTTCGGGCACCTCGATGCCCAGGGTGGTCAGCGCCGTACCCGCCCGGGATCCGACCGCGTCGAGCATCCCGGCCAGGGTGTCGCGCAGCACCGCCATCACGTCCCGGTGGTCGGCGACGAAGCCCAGTTCCACGTCGAGGGAGGTGTACTGGGCCAGATGCCGGACGGTGTCGTGCGGCTCGGCCCGGAACACCGGGCCCACCTCGTACACCCGCTCGAAGACGCCGACCATGAGCTGCTTGTAGAACTGCGGCGACTGGGCCAGGTACGCGGACCGGCCGAACCAGTCCAGCGCGAAGACGTTCGCCCCGCTCTCGGTGGACGAGGCGACCACCTTCGGGGTGTGGATCTCCACGAAGTCGCGGGCGTCGAGCGCGGCCCGGAAGCCGGCCACCGCCGCCGCCGACACCCGCAGCGCCGCCGCCCGGGTCGGATGCCGCAACGCGACCGGGGCGTGGTCGAGCTGGGTGGGCAGGCTCGCGGTGAGCGCCGGCCGGTACAGGTCGAACGGGGGCGGCACGGCGGGCGGGCCGAGCGGTCGTACCGTCGGGGCGGTCAGCTCGACCCCGGCGGGGGCGACGGGGTTCGCGACCACCGTGCCGACCACCTCGACGACGGTCTCCTCCGGCAGCGACGCCACGGCCGCGCGCACGGCGGCGTCGGTGACCACGACCTGGGCCAGGCCGGCGGCGTCCCGCACGATCAGGAAGGTCACCGACTTGAGCAGCCGGCGGCGGTGTACCCAGCCGGCGATCCGGACGGTGCCACCGACCCGGGCGGAGAGTTGGGTGGAAAGGATGCGTTGCACGGCGATACCTCCTTGATCAATCGCAACGCGATCCCCAGGGAGGTGTGGGCGAGCGGGAACCTCGCGGTGCCACCACACCTTCGCCCCCGCCCACGGCGGGAGCCTCGTTCGTCGCCTGTTGACCGGGGCCAGCCGGGCGGGCTCTACTGGGCGCGGACGCCGTTCTTCCCGCGGCTCGGGAGGGTCTTCGCGCGCCGACGCCAGACCGCCTTGCAGCAACCGGCGGCTCTCTGCGCTGGCGGACCGGCGCGCTACTCGGCTCCGTCACAGCCTTGTCGGGCAGGCTAGCAGCCGACCGCCGCACGCGTGACCGAGTTGTTTGCCGCGTCGGTGTCGCGTGTCACCACATCTGCGGCGTGACGCCGGTCGCCCATGGTTCATCGACGGCCAGCGACCGGCGTAGGCTCGTTTTCGTGACGATCGAGCACTCCATGCCGACGACCGAGCAGGCCAGCCGCACCGCGACTGCCGCACCCGAGGGGCGGCGTCTGCTGCGCATCGAGGCCCGCAACGCCGAGACGCCGATCGAGCGCAAGCCGCCGTGGATCAAGGTGAAGGCCAAGATGGGCCCGGAGTACACCCAGCTGCGCGGGCTGGTCTCGCGGGAGGGGCTGCACACCGTCTGCCAGGAGGCCGGCTGTCCCAACATCTACGAGTGCTGGGAGGACCGTGAGGCCACCTTCCTCATCGGCGGCGACCAGTGCACCCGGCGCTGCGACTTCTGCCAGATCGACACCGGCAAGCCCGCTGAGTTCGACGCCGACGAGCCGCGCCGGGTCGCCGAGTCCGTCGCGACGATGGGCCTGCGCTACGCCACCATCACCGGCGTCGCCCGCGACGACCTGCCCGACGGCGGCGCCTGGCTGTACGCCGAGACGGTCCGGCAGATCCACGCCCTGCGCTCCGGCTGCGGCGTCGAGCTGCTGATTCCCGACTTCAACGCGGTCCCCGCACAGCTCGCCGAGGTGTTCGGTTCCCGGCCCGAGGTGCTGGCGCACAACGTCGAGACCGTGCCGCGCATCTTCAAGCGGATCCGGCCGGCGTTCCGGTACGAGCGTTCCCTCGACGTGATCCGGCAGGCCCGCGCCGACGGTCTGGTCACCAAGAGCAACCTGATCCTCGGTATGGGCGAGGAGCGGGCCGAGGTCTCCCAGGCGCTGCGGGACCTGCACGACGCCGGCTGTGAACTGATCACCATCACCCAGTACCTGCGCCCCTCCCCACGCCACCACCCGGTGATCCGCTGGGTCAAGCCGGAGGAGTTCGTCGAGCTGCGCGAGGAGGCCGAGGAGATCGGTTTCGCGGGTGTGATGAGCGGGCCGCTGGTGCGCTCGTCGTACCGGGCCGGGCGGCTCTACCAGCAGGCGCTGGACGCCCGCGCGGAGGTCGTCCCCGCCGGCTGAGCCGGCCTCGTCACCCGCCGTCTGCCGGCGCGGGGTGCGATGATCACGACATGACCACCGGGGTACGCCCGCAGCCGCGCGACGCGGCCCGCCGGCGTACACCCCGCTGGCCCCGTCCGGCACTGCTCGCCCTGCTGGCGGGGGCGGCCGGGGTGGCGTACCGGGTCGGCCTGCTGCTGGCTGACACGCCGCGCACCAACAGCGACGAGGCGACGATGGGGCTGGCCGCGTCGCACATCGCCCGGGGCGACGACTTTCCGGTCTTCTTCTACGGGCAGGCGTACATGGGGACGCTGGAGGCGTACCTGGCCGCGCCGCTGGTCGCGCTGACCGGCCCGTCCTGGCTGGCGCTGCGGCTGCCGCTGCTCGCCATGTACGCCCTGTTCGTGTACCTGAGCTGGCGGCTGACCCGCCGCCTCGGCGGGGATGACCGGTTCGCCCTGCTGGTGGTCGCGGTGCTCGCGTTCGGATCGGATCGGGTCGTCAAGAACCAGCTCATCGCCGGTGGCGGCTATCCGGAGCTGAACCCGATCGGCGTGGGGCTGGCGCTGCTCACTCTCGATCTCGCCGCCGGCCGACCAGCCGGGCGGCGGTGGCGGTACGCCGCTTTCGGATTCCTGACCGGCCTGACCGTCTGGGTGGATCCCCTGCTCCTGCCGTACGTGCTGGCGCTTGGCGCGGTGCTGGTCGGCGCGGTGCGGTACGGACGACACCCGATCCGCGGCGAGCTACGCGGCCGGGCGCTGGTCGGCGCACTCCGGCAACGCCCGGCTGGCGGCGAGCTGCGCGGCCCGGCCGGGATGGCGCTGGTGGGTGGGGCACTGCTCGGCGTCGCGCCACTGCTCGGGCACAGCCTCGCGCACGGCCGCAACCCGGTCACGGCGATCCTCGCGGCCAGCGGGGCGGACGCGGCGGCGGGCTGGGCCGACCGGCTGCACGGCGGGCTGGTGCTCGGTCCGGCGCTGGGTGCCGGCTTCTGCGCGCCGAGCCACTGCGCGACCTGGCAGCTCTGGTGGTCGGTGGCGTTGCCGGTGCTGCTGACCCTGGCCGGCCTGGCTTCCTGGCGAGTGGTCCGCGGCAGCCGACCGGCCGCCGTACCCCGGGCATCGACCGCCGCGATGCGGCGGATCGGCGGCTCCGCGGAGGATGATCGACTCCAGATGCGGGAAGGCGCGGTGTCAGACC
Source organism: Micromonospora sp. KC721 (assembly GCF_004348355.1). Taxonomy (NCBI): domain Bacteria; kingdom Bacillati; phylum Actinomycetota; class Actinomycetes; order Micromonosporales; family Micromonosporaceae; genus Micromonospora; species Micromonospora sp. KC721. Next base: position 3,969 of record NZ_SMJY01000087.1, read on the forward strand.
CGACGCGATACCACCACCTCCCGCAAGGTGAGTCAATCAAGCCCGACACGGCGACCTCGGCCGGGCCGGGGTCGCAGCGGGATCGGTGGGCCGGTGCGGCGGTACGGCTGGCGCTGGTGGTGGGCGCGGTGGGCACCCTCGCGGCGTACACGGTCAGCAACTCCGCCGGCCGTACCCCCGTGGAGAGTTCCCGCTACCTGGCCTGCCTGCTGATCTCGACCCCGGCGCTGCTCTGGCCGCTCTGGACAGCCGCCCGCCGACCGGCCACGACCCGTCGACCGACCACGACCCGTCGGCTGGCGACGACCGGTGCGGTACGGGTGGGGACGACCGGCGTCCTCGCCGCCGTGCTCGCCAGCGCCGCCGTCGCGACCGCCGGCACGCTGACCACCGTGCCGGAGAACCGGGCCGAGGCACGGCGACACCGCGCCATGGTCGACGCGCTACGCGCGCACGGCGTCCGTCACGTCTACGGCGGCTACTGGACATGCAACCGACTCACCTTCGCCGCCCGGGAGGAGATCGTCTGCGCGGTCGTGGATGATCGGCTACGTCCCGGCTTCGACCGGCTACCGGGATACCGGCGGGCGGTCGCCCGGGCCGGCGACGTGGCGTACGTGGCACCGGTCGGGTCGCCGCTGGCGGCCACCCTGGACCGGCAGCCGCCGCCCGGCGCGGCGGCGCTCACCGTGGCCGACTGGCAGATCTGGTTGCCACCGCGCTGACCAGTCCCGGTCGATCCGGTCGGCCGTCTCGGCTTGCGCCGAATAGGACGTCCCGGCCGGAGGACAGCGCGGTTGGCGCGGCCGGAGACGACCGGAGTCGGCGGGACCGGTCGGCAGCGCGCGGAAGCGTGCGGGACCGGGGCTGGGCGATCAGTCGAGCAGGCCGAGGCGGTGAGCCACGGCGGCGGCCTCGACGCGGTTGCCGACATCGAGCTTCGCGATGATCCGGGAGACGTGCACGCTCGCCGTCTTCGGCGAGATGAACAGCCGCTCGGCGATCCGACTGTTGCTGTGCCCTTCGGCCACCAGCCGCAGCACCTCCCGTTCCCGGGCGGTGAGCAGCTGCGTACCGGCGCCGGCACCCCGTAGCCCCACCCGCCGGGCCAGGGTGGCGGCCTGCTCGCCCAGCGGTGTCGCGCCGAGCCGCCCGGCGATCACCACGGCCTCCTCCACCGCTGCGGCGACCTCGTCGCGTTCCCCGGCCGACGCGGCCGCCTCGGCCAGCGCCAGCAACGCCCGGCCCAGGGCGTACGGCTGGCCGTCGGCGCGCCACGCCCGGACCGCCTCCCGCCAGGCCGGCAACGCCCGGTCCCCGACCGCCAGCAGCGCCGCGACCTGGGCGGCGTGCGCCCGTTCGGCCGGATGGCGGGCCGGCAACACGGCGGCGACCCCGGCCACGGTCTCGGCCAGCTCCCGGTCGCTCAGGCGGGCCGCGACGCGGGCGGCGGCGTCGAGCACCACCCAACCCTCGCGCGACAGGTGCGGCAGCTTGTCGTCGGCGAGCGCGGCGCGGGCCGCCCGGGCGGCCTCGACCTTGTCGTCGGCGGCCAGCGCCGCCTCGATGCGCAGCTCGTGCAGGGGCAGCCGGTGGTTCGGCCACAGGTACGGCCGGGCCAGGAACCCCAACGCCCGACCGACCAGCTCGTCGGCGCGCGGGTGGGCGCGGGCCAGCCACAGCCCGGCGCGCAGTTGCAGCCAGTGCAGTCCGGACACGCCGGGCGGGTCGATCCGGGCGGCTTCGGCACACGCCGCCTCGGCCTCGTCCCAGCGGCCCAGGGCGAGCAGCGCCTCGGCCTGGTTGGACAGCAGGTACGCCCCACCCGAGCGGCTGATCCCGACCCGGTGCGCCTCGATCACTCCGGCGGCGGCGGCTTCGGCCGACTCGGCGTACCGGCCCAGCTCGAAGAGGACGTCGGAGAGGTGGACCAGCGCGCTGACCAGCGCGGGTCCGTCGTCGGCGGCCCGGGCCAGGGCCTCGGTCCGGCGCAGCTCGGCCAACCCGAGGTCGGGCCCCTTGTTGACCCGACAGAGCAGGGCGATCCGCGCGGGCAGCAGGGCGAGGTCCGCGTCGAGCGTGCCCACCTCGGCGACGACCGTCGCGGCCAACTCGGGATCGACCTTGGCGAGGTGGGCGGCGATGTAGGCGAGCAGTCGGGTCCGGTCCGGGCTGCCCGGCACCCCGGCCGCCAGCCGGTACGCCTCCCGCAGCTCGGCACAGCCGTCGCTCTTGCCGAGCAGGGCCAGCAGCCGGCCGCGTCGGTTCAGCAGCCGGGCGGCGCGCAGTGGTTCCGCCTCGCGGTCCACCTCGGCCAGGGCGGCCCGGGTCAGGGTGATCGCGCGGCCGTAGTCGCCGGCGGTGCTGACCGCGTCGAGGGTTTCCTCCAGCACCGCCAGGTGATCCATGCCGAGGCGGTCGGCGGCGTCGGGCACCAGTTCCCACAGCTCCAGCACCCGTTCCAGCAGCCGGCTCTGCTCCGCGTACGCGTACCGGTCGGCGGCGGCGCAGGCGGCGGCCCGGGCGGCGAGCAGGGCGCGGGGGTGGTCGTGGGCGGCGTACCAGTGGTGGGCGGTCTCGGCCGGGGCGCGGCCGGCGGGGACGAGGTGCGGCTGCGCCTCGATGGCGGCGGCGTACCGGGCGTGCAGCCGGGCGTGCTCGCCGGGCAGCAGTTCGTCGTGGACCGCCTCCCGGACCAGCGCGTGCCGGAACTCGTAGTCCCCGTCCGGGTCGGCGACGACGAGTTGGGCGGCGACGGCGGCGCGCAGGGCGTCCTCCAGCTCGGGCTCGGGCAGGCCGGCGACCTCGGCGAGAAGCTGATGGGAGAAGCGGGTGCCCCCGGCGGCGGCGATGCGCAGCACCCGCTGCGCGGCGTCGGGCAGCCGGTCGACCCGGGCCAGCAGCAGGTCGCGCAGGGTCTCCGGGAGGGTGGCACAGCCGACCGGGCCGCCGGCGGCGGCCAGTTCCTCGATGAAGAACGGGTTGCCCTGGGTGCGGGCGTGCACGTCGTCGACCGCCCGGGCGGCCGGCTCGGCCCCGAGCAGGTCGGTGAGGATCGCCGCGGTGCCGTCCCGGTCGAGGCGGCCCAGCTCGACCCGTTCGACGCCCCGGGCCCGGTCCAGCTCGGCGAGGAACGGGCGCAGCGGGTGGCCCCGGTGCAGTTCGTCGGTGCGGTACGTGCAGACCAGCAGCACCCGGGCGGTGCGGGCGGCCCGGACCAGGAAGCCGATCAGATCACGGGTGGAGCGGTCGGCCCAGTGCAGGTCCTCGATGACCAGCACCAGCGGCTGGACGGTGGCCAGCCGGTGGAACAGCTCTCCCACCAGGTCGAACAGGTAGCCCCGGGGCGCGTCGGAGAGCGCCGCACGGGGTGGCGCACCGGCCGCGGCGGAGGTCCGGGCCAGCTCCGGCAGCAGGCGGGCGAACTCCGGTTCGTACCCTTCGAAGACCGCCGGTCCGTCGCGGCGCAGCACCTCGCGCAGCGCGGCGGCGAACGGCGCGAAGGGCAGCCCGGCCTCGCCCAGTTCCAGGCACTGGCCGACGAGGAGCCGGTCCCCGCCGGCGGTGACCAGGGCGCCGAACTCGTCCAGCAGGCGGGTCTTGCCGACCCCGGCCTCACCGCCGACCAGCACGGTGCTGGGCTCGCCGGCCCGGGCGCGGGCGAAGGCGGCGCGCAGGGCCCCGAGTTCGTCCTGGCGGCCGACGAGGACGGTGCTGGCGGCGCGTACGGTCACGGCTCCGAGGATGCCACGCGCGCCGCCGGCACCGTCCCCGCCCACCGGCCCGTCGGGTCCGCCGGCGGCCCCGGCGAGGCCGGTGGCGGCGGCCTGGTGGGCGACGGCCGGTGCCGGTGCGGGCACGAGGGTCACCGGCGGGCGGCGTCGGTACGGCCCAGGCGCTGCCACCGGTCCCGCCAGCGCTCGCGCCGGGGCGGCAGGGCGCGGGCGAGGCGGGAGGCTGCGGCGTCGGCCCGCAACTCGGCGGCCTGGGTCCGGTGGAGGTGGAGGAGGAACTCTGCGTCGTTGCCGAACATGTCGGGCTCCCTGGGGATCGTCGTCATCTCTGCTGACGTCGACTCTTCGCCCGAAGGTGCCCCGGGGGCATGGGTGCGCCGCCTGATCTTCGCCGTCCTCCGCCTCCTTACCGGGGGCGCAACCGGCCGCTGAGGCGACGTAAGGTACTCAGCCGGCCTGCGGATCAGCCGGGGGTGCGGCGACCACTAGACTCGGCGGCATGGCGAAGCCCCAGGAGAAGGTCTCGTTCGGCCAGCGGCTGAAGCAGATCGGGATGGTGTTCCGGTTCACGGCGAAGCAGGACAGGTGGTTCGCGCCGCTGGTCGCCGCGGCGGTGCTGATTCCGCTCGCGCTCACCGTGGTCGCGGTGCTGTTCTGGGGCTGGCTCTGGCTGCCGCTGGGCATCCTGTTCACCCTGCTCGCCGTGCTGATCGTGCTCAACCTGCGATCCAACGCGGCGATGATGAACGCGGCCGAGGGGCAACCCGGGGCCGCCGCGCAGATCATGGAGAACATGCGTGGCGACTGGCGGGTCACCCCCGCCGTCAGCTCCACCACCCAGATGGACATGGTCCACCTGGTGATCGGCCGCCCCGGCGTGATCCTGCTCGCCGAGGGCAACCCGCAGCGGGTACGCGGCCTGCTCGGGCAGGAGAAGCGCCGGTTGGCCAAGGTGATCGGCAACGCCCCGCTGCACGACTACATGATCGGCCAGGGCGAGGACGAGTTGCCGATCCGCAAGCTGCGGATGACCCTGATGCGGCTGCCCCGCGCGCTCAGCGGTAAGGACGTCAACGCCCTCGACAAGCGGCTCAAGGCGCTCACCGCCCGGCCGCAGATGCCCAAGGGCGCGATCCCGAAGAACATGCGGCCGCCGCGCAGCGCGTTCCGTCAGTCGCGGGGTCGCTGACCCGAGGCGGTACGCCGACGAGCCGGGCCCGGCGGGCCCGGCTCGTCGCGTTCACGCAGTCGGTCCGGCGCTCGGCTGGGTCAGGTGGTGCGGGGGGCGTCGACGACGACCGCGCCGGTGAGGCGGTCGTGCAGGCCACGGCGGTGCCCATCCATCAGCAGGGCGGGTACGACCAGGACGAGCAGCAGGCCACGCAGCAGGGCCCGGGCCGGACCGAGCCGGCCGCCGTCGGCCCAGGCCAGGCAGCGGATCCGGGTGACGAACATGCCGGGGGTCTGGGCGAAGAGCCCGAGGAAGAAGCCGTACTCGGCCACCAGCAGCAGCACCGGGGGCCAGCCGTCGCGCAGCGGATCGGCGAAGAGGTTGGACGCCAGCAGGCAGAGCACCCAGTCGATCACCAGCGCGCCGAAGCGACGCCCGAGGCTGGGCGGGGTGAAGGACGGGTCCGTGGCGGGTGGCGCCGGTACGGCGGCGGGGTTGCTCACAGCGATCAAGGGTAACCAGGGCTGGCGGCGCCGCTGGTCACCGGCGGTTGCCGGCCTGGGCCGGGTCGGTGCGGGCCGGCGCGGTAGTCGCGGGTCGACGCGGTCGGCGCGAGTCGGGAGAACGGGCTAATCGCACAAACAGGCGGTAGACTGCCCCAACCGGTATCGGCCGAACGGCGGCCCAGCGGCGACCAAGTGGCTCAGATAGGGCTTCGCCAGCGACGTAACACGGCAGAAACACAAGAGACACGGCCGGGCAACCGCGCGGTCCTACCGTCGCCAGAGCCCAGCCACCGGAGTGGACGTGCCAGGAGGACGTGTGTTTGCCAATCCCGAGGAACTCCTGCGGTACCTCAAGAACGAGGACGTGAAGTTCGTCGACGTACGTTTTTGTGACCTGCCCGGCGTGATGCAGCACTTCAATCTGCCGGTCGAGTCCTTCGACGACAGCGTCTTCACCGACGGCCTCGCGTTCGACGGCTCGTCGATCCGCGGCTTCCAGGCGATCCACGAGTCGGACATGCTCCTGCTCCCGGACGTCGCCACCGCTTTCGTCGACCCGTTCCGCGCGCAGAAGACCCTCGCGCTGAACTTCTTCATCCACGACCCGTTCACCCGCGAGGCGTACTCCCGGGACCCGCGCAACGTGGCGAAGAAGGCCGAGGCGTACCTGGCGGCGAGCGGCATCGCCGACACCGCCTACTTCGGCGCCGAGGCCGAGTTCTACATTTTCGACTCGATCCGTCACGAGACCTCCGCCCACCAGTCGTTCTACTACATCGACTCGATCGAGGGCGCGTGGACGTCCGGTCGCGAGGAGGCCGGCGGCAACCGCGGCTACAAGACCGCCTACAAGGGCGGCTACTTCCCGGTGCCGCCGGTGGACCACTACGCCGACCTGCGTGACTCGATCGTCCGCCGGCTGGTGGACGGCGGCTTCACCGTGGAGCGCTCGCACCACGAGGTCGGCACCGCCGGCCAGTCGGAGATCAACTACAAGTTCTCCACGCTGCTGCACTCCGCCGACCAGCTCCAGCTCTTCAAGTACATCGTGAAGAACGAGGTCTGGGCCAACGGCAAGACCGCCACCTTCATGCCGAAGCCGCTCTTCGGCGACAACGGCTCCGGTATGCACACCCACCAGAGCCTGTGGCTGAACGGCGAGCCGCTGTTCTACGACGAGACCGGCTACGCCGGCCTGTCGGACACCGCCCGCTGGTACATCGGCGGCCTGCTGCACCACGCGCCGTCGCTGCTGGCCTTCACCAACCCGACGGTCAACTCGTACCGCCGGCTGGTGCCGGGCTTCGAGGCGCCGGTCAACCTGGTCTACTCGCAGCGCAACCGGTCCGCCTGCACCCGCATCCCGGTCACCGGCAGCAACCCGAAGGCCAAGCGGGTCGAGTTCCGGGTGCCGGACCCGTCCAGCAACCCGTACCTCGCCTTCTCGGCGATGATGATGGCCGGCCTGGACGGCATCAAGAACAAGATCGAGCCGCCGGCGCCGATCGACAAGGACCTGTACGACCTGCCGCCGGAGGAGTGGGGCGACGTCAAGCAGGTGCCCGGCTCGCTGCCGGAGGTGCTCGACGCGCTCGAGGCCGACCACGACTACCTGCTCGACGGCGGCGTCTTCACGCCGGACCTGATCTCCACCTGGGTCAGCTGGAAGCGGGCCAACGAGGTCGACCCGGTGCGTCTGCGCCCGACCCCGCACGAGTTCGCGATGTACTTCGACTGCTGAGCGGTCGTCGAGGCACGTTCCACCGGCCGGGCCGGCTCCGCGTACGTGGAGCCGGCCCGGCCGCTTGTTCAGGAACGCCGCCGTCGTACCGCCAGCACGACCAGGGCCACCACCAGCGCCGTCATCGCGATCGCGCCGGGCGCCTTGGTGTACCGGGCCAGCGAGGTGCCGTCGGGCAGGGTCAGGAAGACCACGACGGCGCAGGGCAGCGTGAACCAGCCGGTCCGGGTCGCCGAGACGGCGAGCAGCAGCAGCGGCCCGGTGGCGTACCACGGGTGGAAGACGGGGGCGAGGGCCACCGTGGCGGCCAGCGCACCGCCCGCGCCGAACAGCGCCGCCCGGGGGCGGGCCGCGGCGAACCGGTGGACCCGCTGGCGGACGTCGCCCCGCCGACGCAGCGCCGACCAGGTCCGCCACCAGAGCAGCGCCAGCAGCACCGCCAGCAGCACCAGCCCCACCACCCGGGCGGCCGGCACCGCACCCGGCTCCCGCCCGGCCAGCGCGCCGAGGTAGTCGACCACGAAGCCGACCGCCGTCGGCGGCGAGGTCCACTGCTGCGAGTCGCCGCTGTGCGCCAGCCCACCGATCCAGCCCAGTCCCAGGCCGGGCAGGGCGCAGACGGCCGTGAGCGCGACCCCCGCCCCACCGACCACCGGGCCGCCGGCACCCAGCAGCGCCCGGACGGTGTACCGGCCCCGCACCGCGGCCAGCGCGGCGAACGGCAGCACCACCACCGCTGTCGCTTTCACCGCCGCCGCCAGGCCCAGCAGCAGCCCGGCGACCAGCAGCGGTCGCACCCCGCCCGACGCGCGGACCAGCACCAGCAGGCCGAGCAGGAGCAGCCCGAGCATCAGCGCGTCGTTGTGCGCGCCGGCGACCAGATGCACCCCGACCAGCGGTGAGGCCAGCCCGAGCCAGGCCGCCCGGCGGGTCGGCACCCCGCAGGCCCGGGCCAACCCCGGCAGGCAGAGCCCGGCCAGCAGCACCCCGGCCAGGGCGAGCAGCCGCAGCACGACGACCGTGCCGGCCAGCCCGCCGCCGACGGTGGCGGCCAGCGCCGCGAGCAGCAGGAACAGCGGCCCGTACGGGGCAGGGGTGTCCCGCCACAGCGGGGCGACCGAGTCGACCCAGGGGCAGCCGGCCGCCGCCACCCCGACCGCGTACGGGTCCGCCCCGGCGGCGTACGTCCAGCCCTGACAGGCGTACGAGTAGATGTCGCGGCTGGCCAGTGGCGGTGCGAGCAGCAGTGGCACCAGCCAGATCCCGGCGGTGCGGTACGCCCACCGGGTCGACGGGGCGCCCCGGCGCAGCGCCCACCAGGCACCGACCATGAGTGCGGTGCCGAGCAGCCAGCAGCCGAGCGCCACCGGCCCGTGCGGCATCCGCCACGGCTGGTGCGGTGGGACGGTCGGCAGCGCCCCGCCGAGCCATCCGGCCACCGTGACCAGCGCCGCGCCGGCCAGCCCGGCCCAGCGGGCGGACCGGGCGCGGCCGTCGGGCGGCGGGCCGGGCTCGGTCACCGGCGGACCCTCTCCTCAGTCGACGGGAGCCGGGCGGCGGGCCACCCGAGCCGACCGTACCAACCGCACGGCGACCACGATCACGAACAGCGTCATCAGCGGCGCACCGGGAAACTTGGTGTATCGGGCCAGGCCCGTGCCGTCGGCCAGCACCAGGAACGAGGAGACCAACGCGACCAGACTGAACCAGCCGGTGCGGTGCGCGGTGGCGGCGAGCACGGTCAGCGGCCACATCCAGTACCAGGGGTGAAAGAGGGGGGCCAGCGCGACGGTGGCGGCCAGCGCCAGCCCGGCGTGCCACAGCGGGTCCCGGGTCCGGGCCCGCCACCACAGCCACACCAACAGCACCGCGAGCACCAGCACGCCGATCGCCCGGGTCACCGGCAGCGCGTCCACGTGCGCGCCGAACAGCGCGGCGACGTACCCGACGGTCTGCCCGACCGCCGTCGGCGGCGAGGTCCAGGCGACCACCAAACTGCCCTGTTCCAGCCCGGAGATCCAGCCGAAGTTGAGGCCGGCGACCAGCGTCGCGCCGACCACCGTGGCGAACGCGCCGCCGACCACCGGGGCGCCGTCGCGCAGCAGCCCCCTGATCGAGTACGGCCCGGAGATCGCGGCCAGCGCGGCGAACGGCACCGTGACCAGCGCGGTGACCTTCACCCCGCCGGCGAGGCCGAGCAGCACTCCCCCGGCCAGCAGCGGCCAGAAGCGGCCGGGACGGGAGACCACCACGGCCAGCCCGGCGACCAGCAGACCCACCATCAGCGCGTCGTTGTGCGCGCCGGAGACCAGGTGCACCCCGACCAGCGGGGAGGCCAACGCCAGCCAGAGCGCACGGCCGCTGGGCACGCCGCAGCGGCGGGCCAGCACCGGCAGGAACGCGGCGGTCAGCCCGACGCCGATCACCGCGGCGAGCCGAAACAGCGCGATGCTGGCGTACAGCGAGCCGGTCGCCCCGACGATCGCGCCGGAGAGCATGACGAACAGCGGACCGTACGGCGCGGGGGTGTCCCGCCAGATGTAGGAGATGGTGTCCAGCCAGGGGCAGGGCAGCACCGACACGCCGTGCTCGTACGGGCTGATCCCGGCCGCGTAGCTGGCGCCCTGGCAGGTGTACGCGTACACGTCGCGGCTGCCCAGCGGCGGGGCGACCAGCAGCGGGATCAGCCAGAGCCCGGCGGTGACCAGCGCCCACCGGGCCGACGGCACCCGGTCGCGCAGGGTCCACCAGGCCCAGCCCATCAGCGCGGTGCCGAGCAGCCAGGCGGCGAGGATCAGCGGTCCGTGCCGGCCCTGCCAGATGCTGACCGGGGTGGGGCGCAGGTTCCCGTCGGGCAGCGCACCTCCCAGGTACGCGGCCACGGCGAGCAGGACGGAGCCGGCCAGTCCGACCCAGCGGGATAGGTGGTGAGGCACATCGGACATGCTGCCAGTACCGTGGTCGCGGACCGGAGGTGGGCATGCGGCGCAGTGGGGTGGTGGGCATCTCCGCCGTCTGCGCCGCCGTGCTGGGCGGGGTGTGGCTGGCCCTGCCACGGATGGGCTCGGACCTGTCCGCCCAGGTCGCCCGGGCGGATTTCTTCGCCGCACACGGCCCCGCGCTGGTGGACCTGCGCTGGTACGCCGGCATCCACCCGTTCGGCTACAGCCTGGTGTCCCCGCCGGTGATGGCGGTGCTCGGTGTCCGGGTCACCGGCGTGCTCGCCCTGGTCGGGGCCGCCGCGGCCTTCGCCGCGCTGCTGGTGCGCACCGGAGTGCCCCGCCCGCTGCTCGGCAGCCTGGTCGGGGTGCTCACCATCGCCGGCAACCTGGTCTCCGGCCGGGTGACGTATGCCCTCGGGGTGGCGTTCGGCCTGGCCGCGCTGCTCGCCCTGACCCTGCCGACCCACGGCCCACCCGCCGGTGCCGTACCGCGCCGAGTGGTCCGGCCGGGCCTGGCGCTGGTCTCGGCGCTGCTGGCCTCGGCGACCAGCCCGGTGGCCGGGCTGTTCGTCGGCCTGGCCGGCGTGGCGCTGCTGCTCACCCGCCGGTACGGCGACGGCCTGCTGCTCGGGGTCGCCGCCGCGCTGCCGCTCGGGGTGACCGGGCTGTTCTTCGGCGAGGGCGGCTGGATGAACATCAGCCGCACCGACACGATCCGAGCGGCCGTGACCAGCCTGGTGGTGGCGGCGCTGGTGGCGTACCGGCCGGTGCGGGTGGGCGCGCTGCTGTCGGCGGCCGGCGTGCTCGTGGCGGCCCTGGTGCACACCCCGGTCGGGTTGAACGCGACCCGGCTGGTGGTGATGTTCGCCCTGCCCGTGCTCGCCGCCGGCGCGGTGTTCCCGCGATGGCGGGCGGAGCGCCTACCGCAACCGGTGACCCGTCGCCGGGTCACCGGCGCGGCGACGCTGACCGTGCTGCTGGCGGCGGTCTGCTGGTGGCAGCCGCCGGTTGTCGCCGCTGACCTGCGCGGGGCCGGCGACGCGACCGCCGAGCGAGCCTTTTTCGATCCGCTCCGCGCCGAACTGGCCCGGCGCGAACTCACCGGGCGGGTGGAGGTGCCACCGACCCGGGACTACTGGGAGGCCGCCCACCTCGGCGAGGTGCCGCTGGCGCGGGGCTGGCTGCGGCAGGCCGACATCGCCCGCAATCCGCTGTTCTTCACCACCGTGCCGGGGGCCGCCGGGACCGGGGTGCCGCTGACCGCCGAGACGTACCGGGCCTGGCTGGACGAGAACGCCGTGCAGTACGTCGCCGTGCCCGACGCCCCGCTCTCCTGGGTCGGTCGGGCCGAAGCCAAGCTGGTCACGGCGGGCCTGCCGTACCTGACCGAGGTCTGGTCGGATGCCCGCTGGCGGCTGTACGCGGTGGCCGACCCGACGCCGCTGGTCGCCGCACCCGGTGAGCTGGTCCGACAGGACGCCGCGTCGCTGACCTTCCGCACGACCGAGCCTGGCGCCGTGCCCGTACGGATCCGGCACAGCCGTTGGTTGTCCGCCTCGGGCGGGGCGAGCGTCGCCGCCGACGGGGACTGGACGACGGTCACCGTGCCGCAGCCGGGGACGTACACCCTGCGCGGCTGACCGTCCCGCCGGGCCGCGCCGGCTGTCGGCATCGGCGCGGCCCTCGCACCCGGCTGCGCCGGTCAGCCCGAGTCCGGCCGTTAGGCGGGCGACGAGCGGGCGCGGACGTGCAGCCGTTCCCCCTGCGGACCGAACAGGCTGAGGATCTCCAGCGGGGTGTCGAACGGGTTGCCGAACCAGTGCGGGGTGCGGGTGTCGAACTCGGCCACCTCCCCCTCTTCGAGGGTCAGCTCGTGCCGGCCGAGCAGCAACCGGCACCGGCCGGAGAGCACGTAGAACCATTCGTACCCCTCGTGGACCTGCTGTTCCGGCTCCCGGGTGGCCGACCGCGGCGGGTAGATCATCTTGTACGCCTGGACGCCGCCAGGGCGGCGGGTCAGCGGCAGGATGGTCACCTGGCCCCGGCGCACCGGCCGGGGCCGGACCCGGGGATCCCCGGTCTCCGGCGCGCCCACCAGGTCGTCGAGCGGCACCCGGTGGAACCGGGCCAGCGCCAACAGCAGTTCCAGGGTGGGCCGCCGGCCCCCGGACTCCAGCCTCGACAGGGTGCTGACCGAGATCCCGGTGGCGGCGGCAAGCTGGGCCAGGGTCACGTTCCGCTGCTGGCGCAGCGCCCGCAGCCGTGGCCCGACCGCCGTCAGGACCTCGTCCGGGGCATCCGGGCCGGGCAAAGCGGGGAAAGCGTCCTCTGTCATCCCGCGAGTTTGCCATCCCGGCAACATTTCTTGTCACCACGGTCCGGCGACCCGGACGATCCGGAGCACCGAACCGAAGTGGAGACGACGATGACAGACCTGTACGACGTGGTGGTGGTTGGCGGCGGAGCCGCCGGGCTGAGCGGAGCCCTGGCGCTGGGCCGCTCGCGCCGGTCCGTCTTGGTGGTGGACGGCGGCGCACCCCGCAACGCCCCCTCCGCCCAGGTGCACAACCTGCTGACCAACGACGGGGTGCCCCCGGCCGAGCTGTACGCGAGGGGCCGCGCCGAACTTGCCCGGTACGGCGTCGAGGTGATCGACGGCACGGTGGCCACCGCCCACCGGTCGGACGCCCCGGACGGCCTCCGGTTCGACGTGACGCTGACCGACGGACGGCGGGTGCTCGCACGCCGGCTGCTGGTGACCACCGGGCTGGTTGACGAACTGCCCGAGGTCGCCGGGCTCGCCGGGCGGTGGGGCCGGGACGTGCTGCACTGCCCGTACTGCCACGGGTGGGAGGTCCGCGACCAGGCCGTCGGCGTGCTCGCCAGCGGTCCCACCGCCGTCCACCAGGCTCTGCTGTTCCGCCAGCTCACCGACGACGTGGTGCTGTTCACGCACACCGGGCCGGCGCTGACGCCCGAGCAGGCGGAGCAGCTCGCCGCACGGGGCGTACGGGTCGTCGAGGGGGAGGTGACGGCGGTCGAGGTGACCGACGACCGGCTCACCGGCGTGCGGCTCGCCTGCGGCGCGGTGGTGCCCCGGCAGGCACTGGTGGTGGCGCCCCGGGTGCGGGCCCGCGCCGACCTGCTCGCCGGGCTCGGCCTGCCGGCCGAGGAGTTCGTGGTGGCCGGCGCGGTGGTCGGCGACCACGTGCCGGCCGATCCCCAGGGCGCGACGACCGTGCCGGGGGTACGGGTGGCGGGCAACGTGACCAACCCGATGGCCACCGTGCCCGTCGCCATGGCAGCGGGTATGCAGGCCGGCGCGGCGCTCAACGCGGACCTGGTCACCGAGGAGACCGACCGGGCGGTCGCCGCCCGCCGCGCGGCGACCGCCACCGGGCCGATCGACGCGGAGACCGCCCGGCACTGGGACGCGCTCTACGCCGAGCGGGAGCGGCGGTGGAGCGGCCGGCCCAACGCCCGGCTGGTCGAGGTCGCCGAGGCGCTGCCGGCCGGCACCGTACTGGACCTGGGGTGCGGGGAGGGCGCCGACGCGATCTGGCTGGCCCGGCAGGGCTGGCGGGTGACCGCGGTCGACGTCTCCCGTACCGCGCTGGACCGGGCGGCGGCCGAGGCCGCGGCGGCCGGGGTGGTCGACCGGATCGACTTCCGGCGGCACGACCTGGCCCGGACGTTCCCGACGGGAAGCTACGACCTGGTCTCCGCCCAGTTCCTCCAGTCGATGATCGAGTTTCCCCGGGCCGAGGTGCTGCGGGCCGCGGCGCGGGCGGTGGCACCGGGCGGCCGACTCCTGATCGTCGAGCACGGCGCCCCGCCGCCGTGGTCCCGGACGATCCCGCCGCACGTGCGGTTCGCCACCCCGCAGGAGACCCTGGCCACGCTCGACCTGGACCCGGACGGCTGGCACACCGAACGGCTGGACGCGCCGGTGCGGGAGGTGACCGGGCCGGACGGGCAACCGGCCAGCCTGGTCGACCACCTGGTGCTGGTCCGTCGCCGCTGAGCCGCTGCCCCGGGCGGCGGGTCAGGACTCCATGACCCGCCGCATCGCCGCCCGGCAGCGGCGGCCGGTGCGCAGGTACTCGTCGAGGAACTCGCCGGGGTCGTCGTGGCCGAGCAGCCGCACCACCCCGGCCAGCTCCACCCCGTGCCGGGGCAGCTGGTCGCCGGCCCGGCCCCGGACCAGCATCAGCGCGTTGCGGACCTGCGCGGCCAGGGTCCAGCCGGCGGCCAGCTCCGCGGCGTCGGTCGGGTCGAGCAGACCGGCGTCGCGGGCCGCCGCGAGCGCGTCGAGGGTACGCGTGTCACGCAGCCGCGGATGCGCCCCGGCGTACCGGAGTTGCAGCAGCTGCACCGCCCACTCGACGTCGGCCAGGCCACCCCGGCCGAGCTTGGTGTGGGTGGCCGGGTCGGCGCCCCGGGGCAGCCGCTCGGTCTCCACCCGGGCCTTGATCCGGCGGATCTCGACCACCTGCTCGCGGGTCAGGCCGCCGGCCGGGTAGCGGATCGGGTCGACCATCGCCTCGAACTCCGCACCCAGGCCGGCGTCACCGCAGACGAACCGGGACCGCAGCAGTGCCTGCGCCTCCCACACCTTCGACCAGCGGGCGTAGTACTGGGCGTACGCGGCCAGGCTGCGCACCAGCGGCCCCTGCCGGCCCTCGGGCCGCAGGTCGGCGTCGACGCCGAGCGGCGGGTCGGGAGCGGGCATGCCGAGCAACCGGCGTAGCTCCTCGGCGATGCCGTGCGCGGCGGCGCTCGCCGCGCTCTCGTCCGCCCCGGCAGGCGGGTCGTAGACGAAGAGCACGTCGGCGTCGGACAGGTAGTTGGATTCGTACCCGCCGAGACGGCCCATGCCGATCACCGCGAAGCGCAGGCCGGGCAGTGCGGGATGGGCGGCCCGGGCGGCCCGCAGCGCGGCGGCCAGGGTGGCGTCGGTGACGTCGGCCAACGCGGTGCCCACGGCGGTCACGTCGGCCAGCGGTGTCACCGGCGAGCCGCGCTCGGGGCGGGGGGCGAGCCCGCCGGCCCGGCTGAGCACGTCGGCGCAGGCGATCCGGACCAGTTCCCGGCGGCGCAGGGCACGGATGGCACGGGTGGCCTCGACCGGGTCGTCGTGCCGGGCGGCGGCGGCCGCGAAGCCGTCGCAGAGCACCTCCCGGGGGCGCGGCACCAGCTCACTCTCCTCGGCCAGCAACCGCAGCGCCTCCGGTTCCCGAGCCAGCAGGTCGGCCGCGTACCGGGAGGAGGAGAGCACCCGGGCCAGCCGGCGGGCCACCGGGCCGGAGTCGCGCAACACCCGCAGGTACCAGGGGGTGGAACCGAGCTTGTCGGAGACCTGCCGGTAGTTGAGCAGGCCCCGGTCCGGTTCGGGAGCGTCGGCGAACTCGCTGAGCAGCACCGGCAGCAGGGTGCGTTGGATGGCGGCGGTACGGCTGACCCCGCCGGTGAGGGCCTGGAGGTGCCGCAGCGCCCCGGCCGGGTCGGCGAACCCGAGGATCTCCAGCCGGTGCCGGGCCGCCTCCGGGGTCAGCCGCAGCCCGTCGGCCGGCACCCGGGCCACCGACTCCAGCAGCGGCCGGTAGAGCAGCTTGGCGTGCAGCCGGCGTACCTCGGTGGCGTGCGCGACCCAGTCGGCGCGGAAGCTCTCCACGGCGCTGCGGCCCGGCGTGGCGGTGTACCCGAGCGCGGCGGCGAGCCAGCGCAGCGCCGCCGGCTCGGTCGGCACGGTGTGGGTCCGGCGCAGTCCCTGGAGCTGGAGGCGGTGCTCGACGCCGCGCAGGAACCGGTACCCGCGCAGCAGCGCCTCCCCGTCGGCCCGCCCGACGTAACCGCCCGCCACCAGGGCGCGCAGCGCCGGCACGGTGCCGGCGACCCGCAGCGACTCGTCACCCCGGCCGTGCACCAGTTGCAGCAGCTGGACGGCGAACTCGATGTCGCGCAGCCCGCCGGGGCCGCGTTTGATCTCGCGTTCCAGCTCCTTCGGCGGGATGTTGTCGATGATCTTGCGCCGCATGGCGCGGACGTCCTCGACCGCCTCGGGCCGCTCGGCGGCCCGCCAGACCAGCGGGGCCAACGCGTCGATCCACTCCCGGGCGAGGTCGAGGTCGCCGGCGGCCGGCCGGGCCTTCAGCAACGCCTGGAACTCCCAGGTGCGGGCCCAACGCTGGTAGTAGGCGAGGTGACTGGCGAGGGTGCGCACCAGCGGGCCGCGGTTGCCCTCCGGGCGCAGCGCGGCGTCCACCGGCCAGGCGACCAGCCCGCACACGCCGATCAGTCGGGCGGCGACCCGGGTGGCCACGGCCAGGTCGGCGTCGTCGGCGGCCACGAAGATCACGTCGACGTCGGAGACGTAGTTCAGCTCGTCGCCGCCGCACTTGCCCATCGCCACCACCGCCAGCGACGGTCGGGGCGTGCCCTCGGGCAGTTCGGCGACCGCGATGCCGTACGCGGCGGCGAGGGTGGCGTCGGCCAGCGCGGAGAGCGCCGCCATGGTCTGCTCCAGGCCCCGCCCACCGGTCAGGTCGGCCGCCGCGATCCGCAGCAGCGCCAGCCGGTACGCCTGCCGCAGCACCGCCACCGGCTGGGTGGACGCGGTGAGCCGCCCGGCGAGGTCGAGGTCGAGCCGCCCCTGCGCGACCGGGGCCAGCCCGTCCGGGGCGGTGGCCAGCACCGTCCACTGCCGTGGGTTGGCCACCAGGTGGTCGCCGAGCGCCGACGAGGCGCCGAGCACGGCGAGCAGACGGCGGCGCAGACCCGGGTCGGCGTACAGCGCGTCCAGCAGCGCCGGCTCGTCGTGCTCCGGTGCCGCGCCGGCCCGCCGTTCCGCCTCGACGATCCGGTGCAGCTGACGCAACGCCAGATCGGGGTCGGCGGCCCGGGACAACGCGGCGAGCAGCTCGGCGGCCGACTCGTCGACCGGTTCCTGCTCGTCGGTGCGCCACAGCCCGAGCCCGTCGGGGCCGAGCAGGTCCGCCGCCCGCGCCCCGCCGTCGCCCTCGGCGAACCCGTATCGGGCCAGCCGCCCCCTGGTCGGTCGGGGCATGTCAGTGCCCGAGCAGGGGCAGCTGGGGGCGGACGGTGACGTCGTCCAGCTCACCCAGCGCCAGGGCGGCGAACCGGATCGCGAACGGCTGCCAGACCTCCTCGACGTCGGCCATCACCCGGTCGCAGGCCGCCACCACCAGCTCCGGGTCGTAGCCCAGCTCCGCCAGGAGCGTCGAGTCGCGGGCCCAGTCGGCGATCATCGCGGTGTCGCACTCGATGTGGAACTGCAGACCCCAGGCCCGGTCGCCGAGGCGGAACGCCTGGTGCGGGTAGCGGGTGGAGGCGGCCAGCAGGGTCGCCCCCCGGGGCAGCTCGGTGATCTCGTCGACGTGCCACTGCAGCACGTCGGGAATCAGCGGCACGTACCGGAAGAGCGGGTCGTTGTCGGCGGCGTCCCGCTTGCCGACGACACCGGGGCCGATCTCCGGGCCGGCGGAGCTGCGCTCGACCTGGCCGGCGTGCGCGGTGGCCAGCAGTTGCCCACCGAGGCAGACACCGAGGGTGGGCACCCGGTGCCGGACGGCCTTGCGCAGCAACCCTTCCACCGCGGGGAACCAGGGGGCGCCCGGGGTGCCGTCCGGCAGCGGGTGCGCCTGTGGTTCGCCGCCGAGCACCACCAGGGCGGCGTACCCGGTCAGGTCGGCGGGGAGTTCGTCGCCGGCGTACGGGCGCAGCACCCGCAGCTCCAACCCGCCCTCGGTCAGCCACTCCCCCAGCCGGCGGAGGTCGTCGGCCGGGTCGTTCTCGATCACCAACGCGGTCGCCACGATGTCGAGGCTATCCGGTGGCCCCGCACGGGTGCGCCGCGCAGTACGCCGACCGGTGCGCACCGTACCCGGTTAGGCTCTGCCGCTGTGCCCGTCGACTGCGTACGCCCACCGGTGCTGCGTCCCGGTGACACGGTGATGCTGGTCTCGCCCTCCGGGCCGACCCGCCCCGAGCGGGTGGCCCGGGGGGTCGAGTTGCTGACCGGCTGGGGGCTGCGTCCGGTGCCCGCCCCGAACGCGTACGCCCGGCGCGGCTACCTGGCCGGCGACGACGGCCTGCGTGCCGCCGACCTGAACACCGCGTTCGCCGATGCACGGGTACGCGGGGTGATCTGCACCCGGGGCGGCTACGGCGCGCAGCGGGTGGTCGACCTGATCGACATGGCGGCGGTACGCCGGGACCCGAAGGTGGTGGCCGGTTTCTCCGACATCACCGCCCTGCAGTTCGCGCTCTGGCGGGGCGCCCGGCTGGCCGGCGTGCACGGGCCGGGAGCGGCCTGGCGGGACGACCGCACCCCGCTGCGCTCGGCGGAGTCCCTGCACGCCGCGCTGATGACCACGAATCCGGTGACGGTCGGCGCGGTGGCCGGGGAGGAGACCTACCGGGTACGGGTGCCCGGGCGGGCGGAGGGGACGCTGCTCGGCGGCAACCTCTGCCTGATCACCGCCTCGATCGGCACCCGTGACATGCCCGACCTGCGCGGTGCGCTGCTGCTGCTGGAGGAGGTGCAGGAGCCGCCGTACAAGGTCGACCGGATGCTCACCCAGCTGCGCCGGACCGGCGCGCTGGACGGAATCGCCGGGGTGGCGGTCGGCCAGTTCACGGAGTGCGCCGACGGCTGGGACACCACGGTCGTCGACGTGTTGACCGAGCGCCTGGGCGACCTGGGTGTCCCGGTCCTCGGCGGCCTGCCGATCGGTCACGGCCTGGGCCAGCTCACCGTCCCCGTCGGCACCCCGGCCGTCCTGGACGCCGATGCCGGCACCCTCACCGTCTCCCCCGCCGTCCACTGACACCCCTGGGTGGATTCTCAGCTGGGTGACAGGGTGGGCACGGGCACAGCTCAGCAAGCGGAGTCACTGTCGGTCACGGCATTGCACACCGATCACATGGAGGAACCGGATGGCCCGCACGATCTCGAAGAAACACCTGCTGGCCGGGCTGGCCGCCGCTGGCGTGCTCGGCGTGGGCATCGCCGTGCCGACCGTGGCGTTCGCGGAGAACCCGACGCCGACGCCGAGCGCCAGCAGCGGCGAGAAGGACAGCGGCCGGCAGGAGCGCCGGGCGCAGCGGCAGGCCGAGTTCGCCGAGGCGCTGGCCAAGGAACTGGGCGTGCCGACCGAGAAGGTGACCGCCGCGTTGGAGAAGCTGCGCGAGCAGCACAAGGCGGACCGGCCGCAACGCCCCTCCGCCGAGGAGCGGCAGGCCAGGCTCAAGGAGCGGCTCGCCCAGGCTGTCAAGGACGGCAAGCTGACCCAGGAGCAGGCCGACGCGATCACCAAGGCCGTCGAGGCGGGCGTCTTCCCCGGCGGCGGCGGTCACGGTCCGGGCGGCCGGGGCCTCGCCGGCAAGTAATCTCCCTCCCCTCCCC
>NZ_SMJY01000088.1:0-23443 GCF_004348355.1 Micromonospora sp. KC721
ATTCACGGGCCGTCGTTCGGGTCGCGGTCCCACACCAGCACCCACCCCGGGCCAGCCTCAGCAGGTCGCCGAGCGACCGGAACCCGCGCAGTCCAGGCAGGACCGCCGGGCCAGGGAACGCGTCCGCTCCGACCCACGCCCCATCCCCCGAACGGCGGTGCGGGCAAGGGTGTACTTCCAGCCCGCACCCGAGCAGGATTGACAGTTGGTCGATACGTTCAGCCCCGTCATGCAGACAGGTTGTGACACGAACCGCCCGGCGACCCGGAAAATCCTTCCGGGGTCGCGGCCGACCGAGGGGAGACAATGAACCGGTGCGCGGGATAACCAACACCCTGACCATCGGCGAACGCGTCGCCTGGTACCGCCGTCGACGCGGCCTGTCTCAGGAAGCTCTGGCCGGACTCATCGGCCGTACCGCCGACTGGCTCGGCAAGGTAGAGAACAACCGCATCGAGCTGGACCGGCTCTCCGTCATCAAATCCCTGGCCGAGGTCCTGGACGTGGCCCTCGGCGACCTGCTCGGCGAACCCTCGCTGCTGGACTGGACCGGCGACAGCGGCACCAAGACGGTGCCCGCGTTGCGCGCCGCCCTGATGAACTACCGCGTCATCGCCCCGTTGGGCGCCACCGCCGACGTGCACCCGCCGACCGTCGCCCTGCTCAAGAAGGAAGTCGGCCAGCTCTGGGACGCCTACCAGGACTCCCGATTCGGGTACGTGACCGGCCGCCTGCCCGACCTGCTGCACCGCGCCCAGGCCGCCGCCGACCACCACGACGGCGACGACCAGGACCGGGCCCGCCGGCTACTCGGCCTGACGTACCAACTCGCCGCCACCCAACTCACCAAACTCGGGGAAAGCGACCTCGCCTGGATCGCCGCCGACCGCGGCCTGGCCGCGGTCGGCCCCACCGGCGACCCACTCGTCACCGGATCCCTGTTCCGCTCCGTCGGCCACGCCCTGCACGCCACCGGCCGCTACGCCGAAGCCGTACGCCTCACCGAGGACGCCGCCGGCTATCTTGAACCCCACCTCGAGCACGCCACACCGGCGCTGCTCTCCGTCTACGGAACCCTGTTCCTGTCCGGCTCGATGGCCGCCGCCCGCGCCAACGACGCCGCCACCACCCGCACCTTCCTCGCCGCCGCCGACCAGGCCGCCGGCCAGCTCGGAGCAGACGCCAACCACCTCTGGACCGCGTTCGGCCCGACCAACGTCGCCATCCACCGCGTCGCCACCGCCGCCGAACTGGGCGACCTCCAAGTCGCCGTCGACCTCGGCCCGCGCGTCGACACCACCGGCCTACCGATGGAACGCCGCGTCCGCCACGCCCTCGAAGTCGCCCGCGCCTACAGCTCCTGCCGAGCCGCCTGCATACGCGAGGTCCAAGAGGAACTTGGCCTCGTAGCCACGCTCGGACCGATGCTGGTCGTTGACTGGGCACCCGCCGAACACGAGGGCGACAAGCTCCTCTTCATCTTCGACGGCGGATCACTCGGAGCCCAGCAAGAGCGCGCCATCCGCTTCGCAGACGGCGAACTCACCGAATGGCGCTACGTAAGCGCCGAATCCTTGGAGCAGCACGGCCCGCCCCGGCTCGCCCGCAGAATCCGCACTGCGATTGCAGCGCGCAGTAACGGCGTCTCCGCCTACGCCGAACACGGCAGCGCAATCTAGAGCAAAGTTTCCATACACGATCAAGGCGGCCCGCCTCGCGGGCCGCTCGCGCCGCCGACCAGGGGCCGACCCAGAGGGGTCGCCGCTCGGGGACCCCGCCGCCCAGGCGCAAGCGCCGGCGGGCACCCCGGCGGTTCCAGCCCCGCCGGCGGCGCGACATACGAGGAAGCCCCGGGCCCCCATGGTCGATGGCAGTTTCGGGGCTTCTTCGGATCGAGACACAGTAAGTGCCTCCGGCGGGGCGCTCGGGCACTCCGGGATGGTTGGCGGCCATCCCGGCAACCTTCGTCCGGGCAGAGCCGAGTGGGTGGGGACGAAGGCCGACGGGATGGCAAGGCATTCCATGGTTGTCGACACGCTGGTCTCCTCGGTGCGAAGCCATTGGCGCGCTGGACCGAACTGGTCAGTTCCGGTGTGTCAGCCGGCCAGCCGGTTGAGTTTGCGGATCTGCTTGTCGAAGGTCCGGGCGGGAATGATGCGGCGTAGTGTGCTGACGCGTCCGGCGGTCGGGCCGGCGGTGTAGCGCAGCTTCGGTTTCGGGTCGGTGGCGGCCGAGACGACTGCCTTGGCCACGATGGCGGGATCGTCACCGCCTTTGATCGCCGCCGCCATCAGGTCGTCGAAGATGTGCCGTTGCTGCGCGTAGACCGGCAGAGGGCTGTCGGCCCGCAGGCTGTTCGCCTCGAACCCGGTGTTGGTGTAGGCGGGCTGGACGAGCAGGACCCGGACGCCGTGCTCGCGGACCTCATGGTCCAGGGACTCGGAGTAGCCCTCGATCGCGTGCTTGGACGCGGCGTAGCTGGCCATGTAAGGACCGGGGAGGAACCCGAGCACGGAGGAGATATTGATGATGCGGCCGCCTCCCTGCGCCCGCATGCGCGGCAGGACCGCCTTGGTCATGCGGATGAGTCCGAAGACGTTGACGTCGAACAGCCTCTGGTCCTGAGTCAGGGAACTTTCCTCGGCAGCTCCCGCTGCGCCGAGACCGGCGTTGTTGACCAGGACGTCGATTCGTCCGGACTGCTCGATCACCTGTTGGACCACGGTGGTGACTGACTCGGTGCTGGTCACATCGAGGTCGAGGAACGTCACGCCGCCGCCCGGGGCGACCCGAGAGGTGTCTCGGCTCGTGCCGACCACGGTGAAGCCCGCCGCCACGAGCGCGAGCGCGGCCGCCTTGCCGATGCCCGAGGAGGCGCCCGTCACGAGCGCTACCTGCCGAGTTGTTGTCATCACAAGCTCCTGATCCTATTGAATTACGATCATACGACCATAGCCTGAGACGCGAGCAGAGAGCAAGGGTCTCGCCGGAATTAAATTATGGTCGTACTGTCAAAGAGTGAGTGCAGGCCGGTGGACAGGCCGCCGGCTCGTTCTGGACGAGGGGGCTTGGTGCGGTACGGCAAGGAGCACAAGGAGGTGACCCGTCGGCGGATCATCGAGACGGCCGGACGTCGGTTCAAGCAAGACGGCATCGACGGCTCGGGGGTCGCCACGCTGATGGCGGACGCGGGGTTGACCAACGGCGCCTTCTACGCCCATTTCGACTCCAAGGAGAATCTCGTCGCCAGCGTGGTCGCCGATCAGCTTCGCAAACAGTGCGAAAGCCTCAGTGAGCTGGCACCGGGCCGCGACGGAGTCGAGCAGTTCGTGCGCGCGTATCTCTCGGTCGAGCACCGTGACACCCCGGAGGACGGCTGTCCGGCCGCCGCCCTGCTCGACGAGATCGGCCGCTGCCCGGACTCCACGAAACAGGCGTACACCGACGGCACGTTGACCATCATCGACGACCTCGCCGCTCGCCTGGTGCCGCTCGACCCGCGGTCGGCGCGCGTGAAGACGCTCGGTGTCCTCGCCGGAATGGTTGGAACGCTGCAGCTGTCCCGCGCCCTCGCCGACCCACAGCTCGCCGACGAAATCCTCGAACAAGGCATCCAGAACGCCCTCACCCTGTTGGGAACCCAGCAACAGGGTTGACCCGCCGCATAACCGGATCTTGACCCACCAGTGAACCGCCCCGGGTTCTGTGGAGACCTCAGCTGTTGACTCCAACCACCTCGCGGGGCTGGGGTTGAGCGTAGAACATCGATTCGTGTTCGGCCGGTGGGACGTGGCCGGTTGTGGAGTGCAGGCGCTGGTTGTTGTACCAGTCGACCCACTCGGCGGTGGCCAGTTCGACCTGGGCGAGGCTGCGCCACGGGCCTCGGGGTTTGATCAGCTCGGTCTTGTAGAGGCCGATGGTGGACTCCATCAGCGCGTTGTCCAGGGCGTCGCCGACGCTGCCGATCGAGGCGTCGATACCAGCATCGAGCAGGTGGGTGGTGAACCGGAAAGACGTGTACTGACTGCCCGCGTCGCTGTGGTGCACCAGGCCCGCCCTGACCGGCTGCCGGGCGCGGTCGCGGCGCCATAGGCCCATGTCTAGGGCGGCCAGGACCAGCGGGGTGTTCGTGGCCGCGGACCAGCCCACGATCGCCCTGGAATAGACGTAGACGACGAACGCGACGTAGACGACGCCGGACCAGACGGCGACGTGGGTGAAGTCCGCCACCCAGCACCGGTTCGGCCCGGCGGCGGTGAAGTCCCGGTTGAGCAGGTCGGCGACACGCTGATGCCCGGGATCGGCGGTCGTGGTGCGGATCTTCTTGCCCCGCACGGCACCGGCCAGGCCGGCGTCACGCATCAACCGCTCGACCGTGCACCGGGCCGTCGGATGCCCTTGGCGGCGCAGCTCATGCCAGACCTTGCGCCGCCCAGTATCCGCTCGGGGTGATCTGCAACCCGTGCTGGTGCAGCACGCGGCAGATCGGCTCGACTCCGCCGAAGCGGCCCCGATGCTTGTCGACGAACGTCACGAGCGTGTCGTAGGCCGGTCGAGCTCGGCCGCGAAGAAAACCGACGCGGCCTTCAAGATCTCATTCGCCCGCCGCAACTCGGCATTCTCCCGCTGCAGCCGCCTCAGCTCCGCCGACTCCTCCGACGTGACCCCGGGCCGCTGACCGTCGTCGACCTGCGCCTGACGGACCCACTTACGCAACGCCTCGGCCGTGCCAATCCCCAGCCGCGCCGCCACGGCCGTGATGGCAGCCCAGTCCGACTCGTAATTCGGCCGTACCTCCGCGACCATCCGCACCGCCCGCTCCCGCAGCTCCTGCGGATACGGCTTCGTTCCTGCCATCTCTCGATCCCTCCCAAGCGGGGAAGTCTCTACAAGATCCGGGGCGGTTCATAGGGCGGGTCGGCGGCGGCTACCGACCCGAGACGTAACGGCAGGTTGCCTGCATCTGTCAGGGCTTGGACGGCCTCGGTGAAGCCAAGCGAGGCGATCCCTCTGGCTTTGATGTGTCTCTCCCGCCTGTGGTAGGTGCGGACCAGGTGGCTCGCTGGCAAGGTCTGACTGTCGACCATGAAAAGGCGCCCCTTGGCGGAGCGCAGTGCGGCAGGCAGCTGACCCTTCGTTCGGACCGATGCACTCAACAGAGCCGCGACGATCGCGGCCGTCAGCCGCACCCGGTCCGCGTAGCCGCAGGTGGCGGAGCGTCCGATGGTGGGTGCTGGTCAAGCTGCGCCTGTGCCGGACGGAGCTGGTCGCGCACGGCGCTGGACAGGTAGGTCCTGACCGGGCTGGTCCTGCGGACGCCAGGAAGCTCGCGCGTACCAGGATCCGTGCCTGCGGACCGGCGGCCGCACCGGCCGGGTTTGTAGCAGGTCGGTCCGGCGATCGAGGTTCGTCCAGGGTTCTTGCCCGACACCGGCACGACCTGGGTGAACCATTCGGCTGTCTGCCGCCGCACCGCTTCCCGCTTCGGCCGCCCCCGCGCGGACAGCCCACCTCACTCGGGATACCTCACCACCCCGGCCTGCGCCTTCGCGTCTCGAGGATCACGCCGACACGTCGAGCCACAGTGGACGGACCTTGGCCTTTCAACATCTGAATTGGGTACGCGGCGTGAAGCATCATGCGCATAAAATTCTCAGCATCCTGTCCCTCCTTTGAGGAGTCCTCAGTGGTTTTCCAGTTGTCGCGTCGCTCGATGCTGGCCGCCAGCGGTGCCGTGGTCGCCGCCGGCGCCACCGTTGTCGCCGCCGGGCCCGCCGTCGCGGCGCACGCCGATTCCACCGCTCCCACGCCGACGCAGGCCCTTCGCCGCCTCCTGTACGGCAATGAGCTGTTCGCCAGTGGGCACGGCCGACACCCGCACCAGAGCCTGGAGGACGTGCGTCGGCTGGCTGCCGGGCAGCATCCGTTCGCCAATATTCTCGGTTGCGCGGATTCCCGGGTGCCCCCGGAGGTGATCTTCGACCAGGGGCTGGGTGACCTGTTCGACAACCGGGTGGCCGGGAACGTCGCCGACGACCTGTTGCTGGGCAGCATCGAGTTCGGCGTCGAGGAGCTCGGCACCCCGCTGATCGTCGTTCTCGGGCACGAACGGTGCGGGGCGATCACGGCAACCATCAACGCGATCCGCACCGGGGCGCCCGTGCCCGGTCACATCGCCGCCGTCGTCGATGCCCTGCGCCCGGTGGTGGAGCCGGTGCTCAGCCAGCCCGGCGACCCGGTGGAGAACGGCGTTCAGGCGAACGTCCGGGCGCAGGTGCGGGCGCTGGTCGACCGCAGCCACATCATTGCCGAGCGGGTGCACGCGGGCACGCTGCAGGTGGTGGGCGCTCGGTACGACCTGGACACCGCCCGCGTCACGCTCGTGCGCTGAAAGTCGTCGGTTCCCGCGTACCTGCGCGGCCCCCAACCGCCCACGCTGATCGGTTGGGGGCCGCGCGACGCCGGGAGACCGGCGGTCCACCCGCAGGGTGGGTCTGCACGGTGACCTGACGGCTGTCGTGGCTGAGCCGGAGCGCCGTCAACGCACGAGCCAACTGGGGCTGACACAGCATGACGGTGCTGTCCGCGTACTGATCCACAGCACCGACCGGCGGCAAACTCGGGATCGTCGATACCGGCCAGCAGAACGGCAGCGAACCGTCCAGCGTCGATGACCTGATACGGCCGGTCGAAGCACCGGCGCCGGGTGGCGTCGACCGGCGAAGCGATGCCCAACCGGGTTCTGCCAGTCGCCGGCCTGCTCGTATGCGAGCACAGCGCCGCCTGCCGTGCGGCGCCGCTGTCGGCGTTCAGCGCCTCATCGCGGGCAGCGGCGATGTCCGGCGTCTCCGGCAGCGCGACAGACGCGGTGCGCAACCACTTGGTGTATGGCGGGAACCGACGAGCCAGCAGCAGACACAGCCGCATCACCTCGCGGACCAGGCGTGCCGCTACCACCCGGCTGCCCACCTCGTCGCCGGCCTCGGCGGCGCGGCCCACGAATGCCTCCTCCTCACCGATAGGCATCCACTGGCACGCCAACACATAACGCCACACGTCGTCGGGATACCAGGAGAGCCGATCACGTAGGGCGCTCAACTCGCCGATTCCGTCGTGGAACACCGCCCCGCCGGTGACCTCGGCCAGCCGCTGCCCCGGCGTGGCCAGCCAATCCAGGACCGTCAGACTGCGCCGCGCGTCGAAGCCGAGCCGCGCATCGCACCAGGTGCCGACATCGGTGACCAGGACCCGGTGCGCCACCGGCCCGTCCGTCGCCGACATCACCCGTACCTCCGGCGGCTCGAAGTGGGTCGGCCACCCGCGAAACCGCTTCGGCAGCCTTGCCGCCAGCAACGCCGAGATCGCCTCGCCGTACCGGTCGACGTCGTCAACCGTCAGGAACAGCTCCAGCCGCGGTCCCAGTCGTAGGGGATGCCGGCTTCAGACGCTTTCGCTCGACAGCGCTCGTTGCCGTGACCACACTCAGCGGTGGCACGTCCCTCGCGACCACGGCGCCCGCTCCGACGACCGAGCCGTGACCGATCGTGACTCCGGGGGTGACCGTGGCCGCGGCGCCGATCCACACATCGTCCTCGATCACGATGGGTGCGTGGGTGATGAAGTCGTACCGTTCGTCGAGCTCGACGGGGTGTCCGGCCGTGCTGAGAGTCACTCGGGGACCGATCAGGACGCGGTCACCGATCGCGATGCCGCCGTAGTCGAGGAAGAAGCATCCCTGATTGATGAACACGTGCTCACCGAACGATGCTCCAAGCCCGTAGTCGCAGTAGAACGGGGGCAGGATGGACAGGGAGTCGGGTATCGGTTGACCGAAGATCTCGGTGAGCACCGTCCTGCGTGCGTCGAGGTCGTCAAACGGCAGCCCGTTGAGGCGCGAGGTCAGGTTCATGACGTGCTGTACGCGGTCCGCGAAGGCTCGTGACTCGGGCGTCCGTGCTCGTAGGCGTTGCTCGTTGCGCACAAGGCGATGCTGGCACGGCGAGTCAGGAGCCCGGCGACGACGCACCGCCGGGGAGCCAACTTCGTGATCATTTCGTGTGGTCAGATGTCCGGAATCACCTTGCCAGGCCGGCCTCTGGGCTCCTGATCGTCAGGCGACGGCATCGGCACCATGCGCTGCTCCTGCTGCCGGATTTCGGCCCGATACCGATGCGCGCCCGGATGCCAGATCTCCTCGAAGGGGCCCATCACCTCGCCACCGACACCTCGGCGGCGAGCACGCGATCCCAGCCACACAAGCCCGCTGGCGATGGCAGCCACACATCCAGCCAGTACGAGGAACGCCAGAACCTCAAACACCGAACCAGGCTACGCCGGCATCGCTTACGGCGAATGTCGATCGGGTCACCTGAGTGGCCGAGGCAGCGCGAGGACCGATGCGAGTCGGTTCTGAATCTCAACCGACGACCCCGGACTGCTGGCGGCATGGACAGCGTGCCCACTTCCGTACCGCTCACTCTGCATCTCTACTGCCGGGTCGATGTGTTGGTCACTGACCCGGCGGCGCTGACCGATATGCGCTGCCGCGGAGTTGCGGGCGGCGGACATCGACTGGTCGACCGAGGACGACGACCTGGAGACGGCGGGCGCGGAGCTGCGTAGCGACCTGGTTGCGTCGTTGGCGGCCGTGGCAGACATCAGCCGCGTGCTGGAGGGCGTACCGGGGGTTGAGTTTCGCGACGGCCGATGTGTGGCCGCATCCGGACCACCTCCGAGCCTTTCGATTCCGACGACCGGTGAACGCGTACCGCGTGGCTGCCCGCGATCGTGCGCGACGGCACGACCGCGGTGGGTGGCCACGCGGTACGACGCTGACTCCGCTAGCGGATTACCGCCTTGCTGGTCTCCCGGGCGGGAAGGAAGCAGACCAACGCCCGGCCGTGCCGGTCGGTGACCACCCAGGGGTGCCCCACGAACGTCTGCTGCCGGTACGACTGGCCGGGCCACAATCCCTTGTAGAACTTCCGTTGGCCGTTGTGGTCGAGCCAGAAGACCGCGACGGGTATCTGGGTGGAGTTGACGAACTCGACGTAGGTCGAAGCTCCACCGTTGCTCGACCGTAGCGACGGCTCCTTGGCCGGGGACAACGCTGGGAGCTCGTTCATCCGCGGTGGCTCCGGCTTCGGGGCCGGCGGTTTCGGCGGACGCGGCTTGGCGGCCGGCGAGCTGGGCCGAGTGGTTGGCGCCGGTCGGTTCGGCTGCTGCCCGGGTGGCGCCACCTGGCTCGGAGACGGCGCTGTGGCTCGGGTGGACAGCGATGCCGGTGCCGGCGAGAAGGTGGCGTCCTCGGTCGCGCTGACCGGATCGGGGGTGGGGTCCTGGCTGAGCCCGCCGGTCGCCGGGACGAACGCGTTTGCGCCCTGACCAGGCCGGGGTTCGCTGGACCAGAGCGGGGCGAGTGCGAACACCAGCGTGGCGACCACGCCGACCGCGAGGCAGCCGAGCACCAGCGTCCGGGTGGGGCCGTCGGAGGAGGTGGGGGCGGCCGCTGGTGAAAGCGGCGGGGGGTTCTGCCGGTACGGGTCGGGAGCGGCCTGCTGCCACCGGTCCCGGATGGGGTCGGCGTGCGGCGGTGGCTGGACCGGTTGGCGGGAGTCGGGCAGCCAGCCACCGATACGCAGGGTCGCGCCGATGGAAGGTGTTTCGTCGGATGATTTGGCCATGGCCCGTTTCGAGGGGGGTGCGAAGCCACTCCAAGTGGTGGCACTGGGAAACGATTATCCGGGGAAGGTTCTCCCCGTCGTCAATGGCCCCCAGGGTGAAACACGACCTTCGCTCACTGTTGGCGGGTTGGTAGCGAGCTGCTGTGACGCAGCGCTTAGCAGATCGTCGCCAAGCGTGGTGGTTGTCCACAGGTGGTGCCGTCGTCCACAGGTGATTTGAGTCCGGTCGGCAGGCAGACGCCCACCGGGGCAGAGTCTCGGTCGACAACCGAGCCCGACTGCTGGAGGCGTGATGTCCCCGCCCACCACCGCACCACCGCGCCGACTGCCGTTGCTGGTCACCGCCGACGGCGGGCTCCTCGACGATCTGCTCCGGCTCGCCGCGGCCGGCGGCACCGAGGTCGAACTGGCCGCCGATCCCGCCGCCGCACGAGCCCGGTGGCTGCCCGCTCCACTCGTACTGATCGGCCACGATCAGGCGCAGGCGTGCCTGCGGGCCCGGCTGCCCCGGCGACCGCGTACCGTGCTGGTCGGCCGCACCGGCGAGATCAACCCGGGCTGGGAGATCGCCGAACTCCTCGGTGCCGAACACGTCGCCGCCCTGCCGGCCGCCGAGCCCTGGCTGGTCGACCGGTTCACCGAATACGGGGCGGACGCCGGCCCCCGCCGGCCGGCCCGCACGGTCGCGGTGCTCGGCGGGCGCGGCGGCGCCGGGGCCAGCGTCTTCGCCAGCGGGCTCGCCGTCACCGCCGCCCGGGCCCGGCTGCGTACGCTCCTCGTCGACGCCGACCCGCTCGGTGGCGGCCTGGACCTGGTGCTCGGCTGGGAGGAACTCGACGGCCTGCGCTGGCCGGCGCTCAGCGACGCCGACGGCCGGGTGGATGCCCCCGCGCTGGTGCGGGCACTGCCCAGCCGCGGCGATCTGGTGGTGCTCTCCTGGGACCGGGGCGACCTGCTCGCCCTGCCCGCTCCGGCGATGGCCGCCGCCCTCGACGCGGCTCGTCGAGGGCGCGACTTCGTCGTGGCGGACGTGCCCCGCCAACTCGACGACGCCGCCGTGGTCGCGTTACAGGCCGCCGACCAGGCGTACCTGGTCGTCCCCGCCGAGCTGCGAGCCGCTGCGGCGGCGGCCCGGGTGGTCACCGCGGCGGCACCGCACTGCGCGGCGCTCGGCGTCATCGTGCGTGGCCCCGCACCCGGCCGGCTGAAGGCCGTCGAGGTGGCCCGGGCGCTGGGGTTGCCGCTCGCCGGCACGCTCCGGCCCGAGCCGGCGCTGTGCCGAGGGTTGGAACGCGGTGAGGCGCCGGCCTCGGGCGGGCGCGGGCCGCTGGCCATGCTCTGCCAGCGCCTCGTCGGCGAACTGACCGGCCTACCCGTGGTGGGTGCGGCATGACCGGGCACCGCGACGACCTGTCGGCCCGGATACGCCAGCGCATCGCCGAGGACGTCACCCCGGTCACCCCCGCGGCGATCGTCTCCGCGGTACGCGCCGAACCCA
The DNA here is from genome assembly GCF_004348355.1 of Micromonospora sp. KC721. NCBI lineage: Bacteria > Bacillati > Actinomycetota > Actinomycetes > Micromonosporales > Micromonosporaceae > Micromonospora > Micromonospora sp. KC721. The sequence continues at coordinate 11,182 of NZ_SMJY01000088.1, forward strand.
CCGCCGCCGTCCTCGGCGACACCGCTGTGTTGCGGATCGCCGACCGGGTACGCGACGACCTCGTCGGTGCCGGGCCGCTCGCCCCGCTGCTGGCCGATCCTCTGGTGACCGACGTGCTGGTCAACGGGGTACGGGTCTGGGTCGACCGGGGCGACGGGCTGCGTCAGGTGGCCGTGCCGATCGGCACCGTCGACGACGTACGACGCCTGGCGCAGCGGCTCACCGCGGCCGCCGGGCGCAGGCTGGACGACGGTTGCCCGTACGCCGACGCGCGGCTGCCGGACGGCACCCGGCTGCACGCCGTCCTGCCCCCGGTGGCGACCGACGGCCCCTACCTGTCGCTGCGTACCTTCCGGCAGCGACCGTTCACCCTCGACGAGCTGGTACGCCACGGCACTGTGCCCCGTCCCGTCGCCCCGCTGCTCGCCGCCGTCGTCGCGGCCCGGCTGGCGTACCTGGTCACCGGCGGCACCGGCTCGGGCAAGACGACCCTGCTCAACACGCTGCTCGGGATGGTCCCGCCGACCGAGCGGATCGTGCTGGTCGAGGACGCCGCCGAGCTGCACCCCGGGCACCCGCACGTGGTGGGGCTGCAGGCGCGTACGGCCAACGTGGAGGGATCGGGCGTGGTCGGCCTCAGCGACCTGGTCCGGCAGGCGCTGCGGATGCGCCCCGACCGGCTGGTGGTGGGGGAGTGCCGGGGCGCGGAGGTGGTCGATCTGCTCGCCGCGCTCAATACCGGCCACGACGGCGGGGCGGGGACGCTGCACGCGAACACCCCGGCGGACGTGCCGGCCCGACTGGAGGCGCTGGGGCTGCTCGGCGGGCTGCCCCGGGCGGCTCTGCACGCCCAGGTGGCCGCCGCGTTGCAGGTGCTTCTTCAGGTGCGTCGCGGTTCCGGCGGCCGGGTGCTGGAATCGATCTGTCTGCTGCTGCCCGAAGGGCCCGACCGGCTGGTCACCGTCGTGCCGGCCTGGATGCGGGGCCGGGGCGTCGGGTTGGCCGGCCGGGCCCTCGCCACCCTGTTGCGGAATCGAGGTGTGGCGGTCCCGCCGATCCTCTGCGAACCGTGGCCGGGCTCGGCGGGGTCGGAATGAGTCCCCTGCTCGGGCTGGTCACGGTGCTGATGGCCCGGCCACGACGGGCGCTGCTGCTGGTCGGCGTCGCCGGTGCGGCAGCCGGTGCGGCCACCGCCGGCCCGGTGGCCGGAGTGCTCCTCGCCTGCTACGGCGTGCTCGGTACCCGGGCCGCGCTCCGGGGGCGGGCCGTCCGGCACGCGGCCCGGGACCACCGGCGTCGGCTGGACCAGCTCTGCGGCCTCGCCGCCGACCTGCGGGCGGGACTGCCCGTCCCCGAGCCGGACGACCGCCCGGACCGCCTCGCCCAACTGACCCGGGCCGCCGTGCGACTGGCCGACAGGACCGGAGCGCCCCTGGCGGAACTCCTGGAACGCATCGAGGCGGACGCCCGCGCGGTGGACCGGGGGCTCGCCGCCGCCACCGCGCAGGCCGCCGGTGCGCGGGCCACCGCCCTGCTGCTGGCCGCCCTTCCGGCCGGCGGGATCGGCCTCGGCTACGGCATCGGCGCCGACCCGCTGACGGTACTGCTGCACACCCCCGTCGGCGCGGTCAGCGCGGTGACCGCAGCCGCCCTACAGACCGGCGGGCTGCTCTGGGCCGAACGGCTGGGCCGGGTGTCCGACGGGCACGGCCGATGACGACCGCGCAGCCGATGACTGCCGCCGCGTTGCTGACCGCGGCCGCGCTGCTGGTGGCCGTACGCCCGGCGTTGGTCCGGCCCGCCCGCCGGCTGCGTGGCCTGCTCACGGGTACGCACAGACCGGGCAGGTCGACGAATCCGCCGGCTGCTGCCGTCGAGCGAACGCTGTCCGGCGACACGGGCCGGTGGTTGGGCGCGGTACGGCTCGGCTCCGGGCTGGCCGGGCTGGCGGTCGCGGTGCTGGTCGGTGGCGTGCCCGGATGTCTGGCGGGAGTGCTGGTCGGTCTGGCGGCACACCGACTGCTGCGGCGCATCGAACCACCGGCAGTCCGCGAGCGCCGGCTGCGCGAAGCCGCTGACCTGCCGCTGGCCGCCGATCTGCTGGCGGCGGCGCTGCGCGCCGGCGCTCCGGTGGACCGCGCGGTGCTGGCCGTGGCCGACACGCTCGGCGGCCCGCTGGCGGCCCGCCTCGGTCGGGTGGGCCGGACGCTGCTGCTCGGCGGCGAGCCGCAGGAGGCGTGGGCGCACCTCGGCTCGGTGCCGGGGGCGGAACGCGTGGTGGCCGCCGCGCAGCGCTCCTCGCGCAGCGGGTCCGCGCTCGCCGGGGCGCTGACCCGGGTCGCCGACGACCTGCGGGCCGACCGCGCCACCGCCGCCGAGGCAGCGGCGCGTCGGGCGGGCGTGCTGATCGTCCTGCCGCTGGGTCTGTGCTTCCTGCCGGCCTTCATTCTCGCCGGCCTGGTGCCGGTGATCGTCGCCGTCCTCGGCGACGTGCTCTGACAACCCATCGAGAAGGGACACACTGTGCGCAGACTCCGTACCCGTATCCGCAGCCGGCTGCGCGGGGACGCGGGCATGAACACCGCCGAGTACGCCGTCGGCACCCTCGCCGCGGTGGCGTTCGCCGGCATCCTGCTCAAGGTCCTCACCTCCGGCAACGTCCAGTCCGCGTTGACCGCCGTGATCGACCGGGCGCTCAAGTGAGCGCGCGCCGGTGGGCCGGTCGTGACCGGGGATCCTTCACCGCCGAGCTGGCGGCCGGCCTGCCGGCGCTGCTCCTGCTGCTGCTGACCGGGGTGACCGCGGTCGAGGCGGTCACCACCAGAGCCGCCTGCCTGGACGCGGCGCGGGAAGCGGCCCTCGCCGCTTCCCGCGGCTCGGACGGCAGCACGGCCGGCACCCGGATCGCCCCACCCGCCGCGACGGTCACGGTGTCGGCCGACGCGGCTCGGGTCACCGTCACCGTCCGGGCTCCGGTCCGGGCGCTCGGTGCCCGACTTCCCCGGCTCACCGTGGAGGCCACCGCGGTCGCCGCCGTCGAGCCGGGCGTCCCGGTGAGCCGGCCATGACAGTGCCGGGCGTACGGTCGCGCGACGCCGCCGACCGGGGCGGCGCGACCATCTGCCTGCTCGTCCTCGGATTGGTGTTCGTGCTGGTCGGAGCCTTCGGAGCGGCCATCGGCACGGCCCGGCTGGCACGGCACCAGGCCCGGGTGGCCGCCGACTTCGCCGCGTTGGCCGCGGCGGGGCAGGCACTGGGCGGGCACGGGCCGGCGTGCCGCGCGGCCGAGGAGTTGGCGGCCGCCAACCGGGCCCGGTTGAACGGCTGCCGGCTGGACGGGCTCGACGCGCTGGTGACGGTCGAGGTACCGGTGACCCCGCTGCCGGGCCTGCACCGAGCGGCCACCGCCATCGCTCGCGCCGGCCCGGTGCGCGGCTGACGGAGACCGGTGGCGCTGACGGTCAGCAATCGGCGCCGGGTGTGACTGCCGACCACACCCGGCACCGGCGCTCAGGCGTCGAACGTGCCGGCCTTGATGCCCTGAATGAAGCGATCAGGCTCCGGGTGATGACGCGGTGGCCCGCCGGTCGATCTTCGTCATGACGGCCGGGCTGCGGACCGCCCCCGGCACCGTTCACCCTCGACGTGATCGGTGGCGGCTGGGTGATTTCGACATGCCGGGCCTGCTGCCGCTGAGCCGCAAACGATCACCCGGCCAGCCGAGCGCCGACCGGGGTGAGCCGCACCCGGCCGGCGGACGACGGTCAGCGGGCCTGGAGGGCGTCCAGACCGATCGCCATCGCGATCACCAGTCGGCGGTCGATCTGCGGGTTCTGCACCTCGACGACGTACCGGTCGCGCAGCCCCCACTTCTTCACCACCGAGAAGAACGGCTGACCACCGCCGACAAAGTCGAAGTGGTACGGCAGCCAGGAGAGCGAGTCGACGAACCGGCGCAGCAGCGCTACCGGCAGGCTCCGCTCCTGGCCGGTGACCTGCGGCAGGCCGGGCTGCTCCACGTGCCAGGTGGAGCGCAGCAGGGACTGCGCGAAGTCCTTGCGGAACAGGCCGAGCGGGTTGCCCGCGTGGTCGGTGACGTCGTAGGTGGCGCCGAGGTCGACCCGCTGGCGGGCCTTGAAGCCGAGCAGCGGCTGCTGCTTGGAGTCGTCGCGGTAGATGGTCACCTGTTCCTTGAAGGCGAGCCGCTTCTGTTGCGCGAACGCCAGCAGTTCGCCCTCCTGGCCGTCCGGGCCCACGGCGTGGACCTCGTACTGGTTGACCATCAACCGGATCCGTTGCCGGACGTGGAACCGGTGCTGTGCCTGCAAACTGTCGAGCTGCATGGAGTTTCTCCTGTCAAAGGGTGGCCGGAGTGTCGCACGCCGGCGCGCAGAACGACGGCCGCCACGGCAGCACCGAGGAGTCCGTCGTCCGTCGCGGCACCCCGCGTCGGATCGCGCAGCCCGCCGGTCAGCGTCCGCCGTCGACGGTCACCTTCATGGCCCAGGAGTTGAGCACCTGGTGGATGGTGCGTAGGCGCTCGTTGATCTGCTCCAGCCGTTCGGCCTGGGCGAGGTTCGCCATCGCGGCCCCCAGCGCGATCTGCTGGTCAGGGGTGAGGTTGTCCTGGTCGATGTTGTAGAGCAGGTCGACGGTCTCGGCGATCGTGTCGGCCATGGCTTCTTCTCCTCGGGCAAGAAGACGGCAGGTCGGCGGATCCTGACCGGCGAATCCGATCAATGGAAGCGCTCCCATCTCCTTGCCCACATGCTCTGCCCCTCATGCACCCTTCCCACAACCCGGACCCGCCGGCCACCTGTTGGCCAGCCCTCAACCGGCGAAACCGCCCCCGGAGAGCAGGTACGGCCAGGACGCCGCCGGACGGAAGACAACGTGGTCGGGACGCAGACAGCAGGGCGGCCGGGTGCGCGGCCCGGGACGGCAGGCGCGGTTACGGCATCGGCTGGCGCGGCACCGACGCCCCCGAGCCGCCCGTCGGACCGCCCACCGAGCCGTCCGCCGGGGCGGGCAGGTGTCCGAGCACCACGTCCAGGACGCGGACCGCGTCCGGCTTGGACAGCGGATTGTTGCCGTTGCCGCACTTCGGCGACTGCACGCAGGACGGGCAGCCGGCCTCGCAGCCACACTCGGCGATCGCGTCCCGGGTGGCGCGCAGCCAAGCCGCCGCCGTCCGGTACGCGCGTTCGGCGAAACCCGCCCCGCCCGGGTGGCCGTCGTAGACGAAGACGGTCGGCGCTTCGGTGTCCGGGTGCACCGCGGTGGACAGGCCGCCGATGTCCCAGCGGTCGCAGGTGGCCATCAGCGGGAGCAGCCCGATCGCGGCGTGCTCGGCGGCGTGCAAAGCGCCCGGGATGTCGGCCGCCTCGACGCCGGCTAGAGCCAGCGACCGCGGCGACACGGTGAACCACACCGCGACGGTGCGCAGTTCCCGCGCCGGCAGGTCCAGCGGGCGGGTGTCGATCACCTCGCCGGAGGCGATCCGCCGTCGCTGGTACGAGACCACCTGGTTGGTCACGTCCACCTCGCCGAGGAAGAGCCCCACCGGTCCGGCGTCGAGGTACGAGCGGACCGACACCACCGACAGCGAGGTGACGTCCCGGGCGTGGGTGGACCAGTCCGGCTCCTCGGCGTGCACCAGCGCGCACCCGTCGGCCAGGTCGAGGGCGTCGACCACGTACGAGACGCCCTGGTGCAGGTAGACCGCCCCGGGGTGGACGAGGACGTGCGACGAGCCGGCGTCCACGGTGCCGAGCAACCGCCCGGTCGACGCCTCGACCACGCAGACCGGAGCGCCGTCGGAGCCGCGTAGGTCCACCTCGGGCCGTTCCCGGTGCCGCCAGTACCACCCGGTCGGGCGCTGCCGCAGCGCGCCGGCCGTGACCAGGGAGTCGACCGCCTCCTTTGCCCCGTCGCCGAAGAGTTCCAGGTCAGCCGGGGTGAGCGGGGCTTCGGCGGCGGCGCAGGCGAGCTGCGGGGCGAGCACGTACGGGTTGGCCGGGTCGAGCACGGTCGCCTCGACGGGCCGCCCGAACAGCGCCTCCGGGTGGTGCACCAGGTAGGTGTCGAGCGGATCGTCCCGGGCCACCAGCACTGCCAGGGCCTCGTCGCCGGAGCGTCCGGCCCGCCCGGCCTGCTGCCAGAGCGAGGCCCGCGTGCCGGGCCAGCCACAGATCAGCACCGCGTCCAGTCCGACCAGGTCGACGCCGAGCTCCAGGGCGTTGGTGGAGGCGAGACCGAGCAGTTCGCCGTGCAGCAGGGCCCGTTCCAGCTCGCGCCGCTCCTCGCGCAGGTAGCCGGCCCGGTAGGCGGCCACCCGGTCGCCCAGCCCGGGCACCGCCTCGTCGAGTGCGCGTCGGGCGTTGGCCGCCACCACCTCCGCGCCGCGCCGGGAGCGGACGAAGGCGAGCGTGCGTACCCCCTCGGCGACGGTGTCGGCGAGCAGGTCCGCGGTCTCGCGCAGCGCCGACCGGCGGACCTGGAGCAGATCGGCGTCGGGGGCGGGCGTGGCGGCGGCCGGCAGCAGCGGCGGCTCCCAGAGCGCGAAGGTCACCCCGCCGCGCGGCGAGGTGTCCTCGGTGACGGCGACCACCGGCAGCCCGGTGAGCCGCCCGGCGGCCGTCGCCGGGTCACCCGAGGTGGCCGAGGCGAGGACGAAGACCGGCGTACCACGAAAGCGCGCGCACTGCCGGCGGAGTCGGCGCAGGACGTGCGCGACGTGCGAGCCGAACACGCCCCGGTAGGTGTGGCACTCGTCGATCACCACGTACGCCAACCGGCGCAGGAAGCCGGACCACTGCGCGTGCCCGGGGAGGATGCCGTGGTGCAGCATGTCCGGGTTGGTCAGCACGAACCGGGCGTGCCGGCGGATCCACTCCCGTTCGGCGCGCGGGGTGTCCCCGTCGTAGGTGGCCGGGCGTACCCCGTCGAGGCCGAGGTCGGCGACGGCGCGCAGCTGGTCGGCGGCGAGCGCCTTGGTCGGGGCCAGGTACAGCACGGTGGCCCGGGGATCGGCGAGCAGCGTGGCCAGTGCCGGCAGTTGGTACGCCAGCGACTTGCCGGACGCCGTCCCGGTGGCCACCACCACGTGGTTTCCGGCGTACGCCAGCTCGGCGGCCTCGGCCTGGTGCCGCCAGGGGGCGGCCACGCCGCGCCCGGCGAACGCCGCCCGCAGCGGCTCGGGGGTCCACCGCGGCCAGGGCGCCGGCTCGCCCGGCCGGGCCGGAACCCGTTCGACGTGGGTGACCGGATCGGTGCCGTGGTGGCGGGCGCGCAACCGGCCCAGCAGTTCCCCGGGCGCCGCCGGCTGCCGGCGACCGGGGCCGGGGCCTGCCGATGCGGTGGCTGCGGGGTTCACGTCCTGCACTTTCATGAGGGTGTTCGGGTGGTGAACAGCCGGGGGGATGGGTAAGGAGGAGCCGCCGCCGGTGACCGGAGGTCGGCCCGGCGGGGATGGTTAGATGCCCAGGAGAGTTTACGACTCTCGGAGGAGGACTGATGGAGCTGTCGCTGGCGACCCGCACCGTGGGGGAGCACACGGTGCTTGAGGTCGGCGGTGAGGTGGACGTCTACACCGCACCTCGGCTGCGCGAACGGCTCCTCGAACTGATCGACGGTGGCGCTCGGCAGGTGATCGTCGATCTCGGCCGGGTCGACTTCCTCGATTCCACCGGCCTGGGGGTGCTGGTCGGCGCTCTCAAGCGGCTCCGCTCGGCGAACGGATCGTTCGCTCTGGTCTGCGACAAGGAGCCGCTGCTCAAGATCTTCCGGATCACCGCCTTGGACCAGGTCTTTCCGTTGCACCCGACGATCGAGGCGGCGATCGCGGCCGATCCGAGCGGCGCCGGCGCGTGATGGCCACGGTCCGGCTCTCCTTCTCGCCGGCTCCGGTGCACGTGCGTACGGCCCGCCTGGTGGGGGTCGCGGTGGCCCGCCGGGCCGGGGTGCGCGAGGACCTGCTCGACGAGGTGCGTCTGGCCATCGGTGAGGCGTGCACCCGCGCTGTGGCGCTGCACCGACAGTACGGGCTGCCCGATCCGGTGCTGGTGGAGATGTCCGACTCCGGGGCGTACCAGGTGCGTGTGGTGGACCGGGCGCCGATCGAGGCGGGCATCGGCTTGGCCGCGTTGAACGCCGACGAGCTGGCCAACGAGTCGCTCACCGACGAGGCACTCACCACGGGCGTCGGGTTCGCCCTGCTCGCCGGCTTCGTCGAGGATCTTCAGGTCCGTCCGGTGGACGAGGGGGCCGGCACCGAGGTCCGGATGGTGTGGCCGGTCGGTCGCTGACTTCACTTTCCCGTACGAGGTCGTGACCCCACGTGGTCGCGGCCTCGCCGCGTCTCTGGGCTCCCATATCAGATTTTTTCTCATAACACAGTTAGAAATATCATCAGGACACGGTGTGCCCCGGTTGTGACCTCCGACACTGGGCAGGGCTACAGTCTGTGGGTTGTCAGCACGTGAGCCCTCCCGCAACCAGCGGATATGGACGTTGATCATGGTCCGTCGGGGCGGGTTGGCGCGCGTGCGCAACCGCATCCAGGCGCCGGGCAGACGTCCACTGGCCGGCGCGACCGTGTCGGTACAGGAGGACACAGATGTCCGGGACCATGGCCGCCCCCGAAGGCGGCGCGCTGTCCCTCACCGGAGCGAACCTGACGTACGTCGTCATCGCGGCGGTCATCGCCGCGGTGGCCCTCGTCTTCGCCGCGGCCTTGACCAAGGCCGTGCTGGCAGCCGGTAAGGGCACCACCAACATGCAGGAAATCTCCGGAGCGGTACAGGAGGGGGCCTCCGCGTACCTGCTCCGGCAGTTCAGGACGCTGGCGATCTTCGTCGTCATCGCCGTCGTACTCCTCTTCCTGCTGCCGGTGCACGACACCGACGGCAGCGAGGTCGCGGTGAAGATCGGCCGTTCGGCGTTCTTCGTGGTCGGTGCCCTGTTCAGCGCGTTCATCGGCGGGGCCGGCATGTGGCTGGCCACCCGCGCCAACCTCCGCGTCGCCGCCGCGGCGCGCGAGGCGCAGGGCGGGCGCGAGGCCGCCATGAAGATCGCCTTCCGCACCGGCGGCGTGGTCGGCTTCCTCACCGTCGGCCTCGGCCTCCTCGGCGCCGCGCTGGTCGTCATCCTGTTCGAGGGGGACGCCCCGACCGTGCTGGAAGGCTTCGGCTTCGGCGCTGCCCTGCTGGCCATGTTCATGCGGGTCGGCGGCGGCATCTTCACCAAGGCCGCCGACGTCGGTGCCGACCTGGTCGGCAAGGTCGAGCAGGGCATCCCCGAGGACGACCCCCGCAACGCCGCCACCATCGCCGACAACGTCGGCGACAACGTCGGCGACTGCGCCGGCATGGCCGCCGACCTCTTCGAGTCGTACGCGGTCACCCTGGTCGCCGCCCTGATCCTCGGCCGCGCCGCGTTCGGCGAGGCCGGTCTGGTCTTCCCGCTGATCATCTCCACCATCGGGGTGCTCATCGCCATCGTCGGGGTCTTCATCACCCGGCTGCGCGCCTCGGACCGCAACGGCCTGACCGCCATCAACCGCGCCTTCTACCTCTCCGCGGTCCTCTCCGCGGTGCTGGTCGCCGTCGCCGCCTTCCTCTATCTCCCGGCCACCTTCGCCGAACTGGAGGGCGGCCTCACCGGCGTCGACGAGAACCCGCGTCTGGTGGCCATCGGCGCGGTCGTCATCGGCATCGTGCTGGCCGCCGCCATCCAGGCGCTGACCGGCTACTTCACCGAGACCAACCGGCGTCCGGTGCAGGACATCGGCGCCAGCTCGCAGACCGGCCCGGCCACCGTCATCCTCGCCGGCATCAGCGTCGGCCTGGAGTCGGCGGTCTACTCGGCGCTGCTCATCGGCGCCGGTGTCTTCGGCGCGTTCCTGCTCGGCGGCAGCTCCATCACGCTCTCGCTGTTCGCGGTGGCGCTGGCCGGCACCGGCCTGCTCACCACCGTCGGCGTGATCGTGGCGATGGACACCTTCGGCCCGATCTCCGACAACGCCCAGGGCGTGGCCGAGATGTCCGGCGACATCGACGAGAACGGCGCGCGCATCCTCACCGAACTGGACGCGGTCGGCAACACCACCAAGGCGATCACCAAGGGCATCGCCATCGCCACCGCCGTGCTCGCCGCCACCGCACTGTTCGGGTCGTACACCGACACGCTGCGCAGCTCGTACGCCACCGCCGGGGTCGGCGACGTCGGCACCGAGATCCTCAACTCGCTGAACGTGGCCAACCCGCGCAACCTGGTCGGCCTGATCATCGGCGCGGCGGTGGTCTTCCTCTTCTCCGGGCTGGCCATCAACGCGGTGTCCCGCTCGGCCGGCGCGGTGGTGATGGAGGTCCGCCGGCAGTTCCGCGAACTGCCCGGCATCATGGACGGCACCCAGCGCCCGGAGTACGGCAAGGTCGTCGACATCTGCACCCGGGACGCCCAGCGGGAGCTGATGACCCCCGGTCTGCTCGCCATCCTCGCCCCGATCGCGGTCGGTTTCGGCCTCGGGCCGGGCGCGCTGGCGTCGTACCTGGCCGGGGCGATCGGGGCGGGCACCCTGATGGCGGTCTTCCTGGCCAACTCCGGTGGCGCCTGGGACAACGCCAAGAAACTCGTCGAGGACGGCGCGTACGGCGGCAAGGGCTCCGAGGCGCACGCCGCCACCGTCATCGGTGACACCGTCGGCGACCCGTTCAAGGACACCGCCGGCCCGGCGATCAACCCGCTGATCAAGGTGATGAACCTGGTCTCGCTGCTGATCGCGCCGGCCGTGGTGGCGTACAGCGTCGGCGACGAGCGCAACACCCCGCTGCGGGTGGGCATCGCGGTGGTCGCGACCCTGGTCGTCGTCGCAGCGGTGGTGTTCAGCAAGCGCAAGGGCGTCGCCATGGACTCCTCCTCCGGCGGCGGGACCGGCACCGACGCGGGCAACCACGAACGCGCCACGGTCAAGGCCTGAGCCTCGGTGGGCAACGGTCCCCGGTCGACCACGTCGACCGGGGACCGTCCGCCTGACCGGTGGCGCGTTTCCCGCGAGGCCGTACGCTGCCTTGCATGCGTACGTGCCGGGCGGCAGCCGCCGGAAGGATCACGGTGGTCCTGGCCACGCTCGTACTCGTCGTCACCGGCTGCGGTGGGGGGCCCAGCCCCCGGGTCTGGGCCGCCTCGGTCTGCGAGGCACTCACCCCGTGGCGGGCCGAGATCAACAAGCTGACCAGCAGCACCAAGCAGCAGATGACCGCGCAGACGACTCCGGCACAGGCCAAGGAGAACCTGGTGCGGCTCTTCGCCGGCGCGGCGCAGGCGAGCGAGACCGCCCGCCGCCAGGTCGCCGCCGCCGGGGTGCCGGAGACCGAGCACGGGGAGGAGATCTCCCAAGGTTTCCGGACCACCCTGGAGAAGGTGCGGGACGCGTACGGCCGGGCCCGGGACACCATCGACGGGCTCGGCACCACCGAGCCGGCCGCCTTCTACGACGGCGTCAGGGCCACGGTCGAGACCCTGACCAAGGAGTACGACGAGAGTGCGCTGGACACCAGCCGACTCGACTCGGAAGAGCTCAAACAGGCCTTCGACGAGGTCCCGGAGTGTCGCTGACCCCTGCCGACCCCACCCCCCGACCGGTGCGCCAGCTCTCGCTGTTCGGCACCGAGGCGGCGGACCCGTCGGTCGCCGACCTGGCCGGCCTGCTCGCCGGCCCCGGCGAGGTGGTCCGGATGGGGCGCACCGCCCGGCTGTCGATCACGGTCGACGCCGCCTGGCGGGTGCACGTGCTCGTCGCCGAGCTGCGGGCGCGCGGGCTCGCCGCGAGCTGGGAGTCGACCGGGGAGCGGGCGGTGGGCGAACCCGCTGCGCCGCCGCGGTTCGCGGTCCGAACGTCGTACGTCCGGACCCTGGCGCCGCTGGCCACGGCCTGGCTGGTCGGCCACGGGCGCAAGCGGCCCCCCGCCGGCTTCCACCTCAACGGCCGGCGGCTGCGGCTCTGGCTCGCCGGCGCGGGTACGCCCGACCCCACGGGATTCCTGCTCGGGCTGAGCGAGACCGACCGGGAATGGTGGCCGACGGTGCGGTCGGCGCTGGCCGCCGTGGGGCTGCCCGTCGCCGTGCTGGAGGCGGAGGCCGGCGGGCCGGCGTTCCGCATCACGGGCCGGCGACGGCTGGCCCGGCTTGCCGAACTGGTTGGTGAGCGCCCGTCCGCCGTGCCCCCGGAGGTCTGGCCGCCAGCCCCGCCCTGACCGCCACC
>NZ_SMJY01000089.1:0-23320 GCF_004348355.1 Micromonospora sp. KC721
GCCCCGAACGCCACCGCCCCGGCCCGGTGCATCGCGGCCAGCTCCCGGCCGAACCGTTCGGCCGCCTCCGCCGACGGCTCGCCCGGCTCGACCCAGTCCAGGGCCAGCAGCTCCGGCAACGCCACCACCACCTCGGGCACCGGGACCGCGTCGGCCGCCCGCAGCCAGCGCAGCCCGGCCGCCTCGCTGGCGAACAGGCCCGCCGGCAGCGGCCGGTGGGCCCGCTCGGGCCAGGTCTTGGCGAAGACCGAGTGCCCGTCGTCCAGGGTCAGCCGGGCGGCGGCGCAGCTGTCACCGCCGGAGACCGGCGTCTCGCGGATCCGCTGGTGGGTCAGGAAGGTGGGCAGGTGTTCCGGGTGCGCCCGCAGGTACGCCAGGTCCATCAGCGCAAGGTAACCCCTTCCGGCCCGCCGTGTCGGCGCTCGACCGTCGCGAACCGCGCAGACCTGCGACAACACTCTCCGCATTTGTGGATATCCGGAGTGTCGTCCACAGGGTCTGTCGCCACGACCCGGCGGATCGCAGGCTGCCCCCATGACCGCGACCGACCGCCCCCGGCTCACCGTCCGTTCGCCCGCCGACCTCATCGCCGCCGTGCCGTACCTGCTCGGCTTCCACCCCGCCGACAGCGTGGTCGTGGTGGCGATGCGGGGCCGGCGGATCGTCTTCGCCGCCCGCGCCGACCTGCCCGACCGGGGCACCGACCCCGGGCTGCCGGCCCGGCAGCTCGGTGACGTCCTCACCCGGCAGGACGCCGAGGCGGCCACCGTGCTCGGCTACGGCCCCGCCGACCGGGTCACCCCCACCGTCGACGCGGTACGCGACGCGCTCACCACGGCCGGGCTGGCCGTGCTGGACGCCCTGCGGGTCACCGACGGACGGTACTGGTCGTACCTCTGCGACGGGGAGGACTGCTGCCCGCCCGACGGCACCCCGTACGACGCGGGCACCAGCCAGGTCACCGCGACGGCGGTCTTCGCCGGCCAGGTGGCCCTGCCCGACCGGGCCGCGCTCGCCGCGCTGGTGACGCCCGGCGACGGGCGCGACGCGGCGGCGATGCGCCGGGCCGGTGTCCGGGCCGAGCGACGCCTGCTCACCCTGCTGGACCAGGCTCCCGCCGCCGACGTGCTGGATGGCCGGGCGGTGCGGGTCGCCGGGGTCGACGCGGTCCGGGGCGCACTGCGCCGGCACCGCCGGGGCGAGCGGTTGACCGACGACGAGGTGGCCTGGTTGACGCTGCTCCTGACCCATCTGCCCGTCCGCGATCATGCGTGGGAACGCACCGACGGGCGGGACGAGGACATCGACCTCTGGAGCGACGTGCTGCGCCGCGCCGAGGAGGAGTTGATCGCCGCGCCCGCCAGCCTGCTCGCCTTCGCGGCCTGGCGTGCCGGCCAGGGCGCGCTCGCCGCCGTGGCGCTGGAGCGGGTCCTGGCGGTCCACCCCGAGTACTCGCTGGCCCAGATTCTCGACGACCTGTTACGGCGGGGCGTGCCCCCGTCGGACCTGGACGGTTGGCCCGCCGTGGGTGAGCCCGGTCGAGTGGTACGCCGCAAACGACGCCGCCGTCCCCGCCAGGGCTGAGACCGCGGGCCACGGGGGCTGGACGCCGGTCAGGTGTGGCCGATGGTCCGAAGGTACGCCAGCGCCTGCGCCCACGATCGGGTCAGCGTGGTTTCGTGGTAGGCGATGTCGTGTTCGATGCAGAACTTGCGGACCAGTGGCTGGGCGCGGCGCAGGTTCGGTCGGGGCATGCTGGGGAAGAGGTGGTGTTCGATCTGGTAGTTGAGCCCACCGAGTAGTGCGTCGAGGATCGGGCCGCCTCGCACGTTGCGCGAGGTGAGGACCTGTCGGCGCAGATAGTCGAGATTGTCGGCCTCGGTCAGGATCGGCATGCCCTTGTGGTTGGGGGCGAAGGAGCAGCCGAGATAGAGGCCGAACACGCCCTGGTGGACCAGGATGAACACGATCGCCTGCGGGACGCCCAAGATCAGGAATACGGCCGTGATGTAGCCGGCGAGGTGCAGGGTGAGCAGGCCGGCCTCGGTGGGGCGGTGCCGGAGCCGATTGCCTCGTACCACCGCTCTGATGCTGTTGGCGTGCAGGTGCAGACCTTCGAGTAGTAGCAGCGGGAAGAAGAACATCGCCTGATGCCGGACGAACAGCGCCCCGAGGCCGCGCTGCGCTGCGGCCTGTGCCGGGGTGAACGACAGGGGCGCGTTCACGATGTCCGGGTCGTGGCCTTCGGTGTTCGGGTGGGCATGGTGGCGGTTGTGCTTTTCCACCCACCAGCCGTAACTGATCCCGGTTAGCAGGTTGCCGCACACCAGGCCGACCACGTCGTTCGCGCGGCGGGAGCGGAAGATCTGCCGATGCCCGGCGTCGTGACCGAGGAATGCCGTCTGAGCGAGAATCACCGCGAGAGTTGCGGCGACAGTCACCTGCCACCACGACTGCCCGAGCCGGACGAACACCACGCCCGTCACGCCGAGGCACCCAAGTAGCAGCGCTGAGCGTAAAGCGTAGCGACCGGGACGCCGGTTGAGCAGACCCGAGCCCCGCACGAGGCGGGACAGGTCGGCGTACTCACTGCCCCGCTCGCTGCGGACACCCAGATCCGTATCGCTCACCTTCGCCCACTCCTGCAAGCCGCGCCCGATCTCCTTGCCCGGCTCCACCGTCAGTGCTGCCGGGCAGTCGTGGGCGATTCACCCGTGCCACGGAGACTGACTGGGCGAACCGCTGCTCGTGGACTCAGTGTCGCTCACGGCTGCCGTCGGCACCGAGAAACGGCAATTCACCCCACGGCTGGGGCGCACATGGTGACCGTCCCAGGCAAATCTGCCGATTAGGTGCATGGCTTCAGCGGTCGAGCCCGACAATCAGGATCATGCGGGCGCGTTGGATTCCGAAGGCAGTCATGGCAGGCAAGAGAAACTCCGCCATCCGGCAGGCGCTCATCCTGGCCTTCGCGGCCGGGGCATTGACCGGGTCGGCGGGCGCGTTGACGCTGCGACGTCGCCGGCAGGAGGGCGGCTTACCGGCGGGCGGTGCCGCCGGCCATCTGACCGAGCCCTCCGGCCCGCCGCTGGGCGAACGGTTCGAAGGCCCCTCGCCGGGCTCGACGAGCATGCCAGCGGCACAGCACGGCTGACCAGGCAGCGCCTCGGGTCATCTCGGCCCGCGAGAGAGATGAGGCCACCCATGGCAGAACGTCCCAGCGGCAACCCGCGCGACGCGTCTGTCGACGCGCCAGTCGCAGAGCTGGTGCGGCGCGCCACCGAGCAGATCACCCGACTCGTGCGCGATGAGTTGATGATGGCGCGGGCGGAGATGACCGCGAAGGGCAAGCGCGCGGGCGTCGGCGTCGGTCTGCTCGGCGGCGGTGCCATGCTTGGTCTCTACGCCGGCGGCGCTGCCGTTGCCACAGTCATTCTGGCCCTGGCCGCTTTCATGCCCGCCACACTGGCCGCGCTGATCGTCACCGTGATCCTGGCCATCGCCGCCGCCATCGCGGCTCAACGCGGCAAGAAGCAGGTCACCAAAGCCATGCCGCCCACGCCAACGGCGACCAGGGACAGCGTACGCGCGGACACCGAGACCATACGCGGCGCAGCGAGTCGGAGGAAGCAATGAGCACGCCAGCGGGTAGCAGCGACCCGGACCAGACCCGACGCGACATCCAGCACACACGCGCGGAACTCGGCGACACCATCGCCGCCCTGGCCACCAAGACCGACGTCAGGACACGCCTGCGAACCAAGACCACCACCGCCTCCGACGAACTCCGGCAGCGCGTCACCCAGGCCGGCCAGTCAGCGAAGACTACGGCGGTTCAGAGGTCGGGCATGCTGAGCCAGAAGGCATCCCAGTACGCCACGTCCGTCAAGCAGAAGGCCCAGCAGGCGACCACCGCGATGCGCGGCTCGGCCGTGGGCGGTGCCCAGACCGCCGGTAAAGCCGGCTCGAACCTGGTCGCCTCCGCCCGCGGCGTGACCACCAGGATCGGTAGCTCGGTGCGCGCGAAGCCGAAGCCGGCCCTGGCCGCCGCCGGCGCCATCGCCACCCTCGCCGTCGTGGCCTACCGGCGCCGCCGGCCGAGGTGACCAGCCGGGTTTTACGAGGAGACACCCTGCCTGGCCGCGCTGTGGTCAGTTCCTTCGCAGGCAGAACTCGTTGCCGTCGGGATCGGCCAGCACGACGGTGCCATCGGCACCGACATCAAGGCGGGTAGCCCCGAGGGAAACCAGCCGATCGACCTCCGCCTGCTGGTCGCCACCGGTCGGGACGAGGTCGAAGCGCTGCCGATTCCACGCCTCTTTCGGGGCCACGGGCGGGCCTCCCCAGGCGACCTTGGTGCCGCCGTACGGTGACTGGATCGCGGTCTCCTGGTCCTGGTCCCACACCAGCGGCCAGCCCAGCGCCTCGCTCCAGAAGAGGCCGACCTCCCGGGTGCCGTCGCAGGCGAGTTCCCCGAGCAGGCCGCAGCCGGTGAGGAAGCCGTTGCCGGGCTCGATCACGCAGAACTCGTTGCCCTCGGGGTCGGCCAGGACGATGTGCCCCTCCTCGGGGCGCTGCCCGATGTCGAGGTGGCTGGCGCCGAGCGTAAGCGCCGTCGTCACCATGTGCTGCTGGTCGGCGGGGTCGGTGCTGGTCAGGTGGAGGTGCATGCGGTTCGGGCCCACCTTCTCCGTCCGGCTCGAAACGAACCGGAGGGCGAGCTGGGTGTCCCCACCGGGCAGCAGCGCGCCACCGGCGTCCTCGACGACCTCCCGGCCGAGCAGGTCGGCCCAGAACCGCGCCAGGCGGTCCGCGTCGTGCGCGTCGAAGGTCACTGCCAGCAGTCGAGAGAGCATTTCCGCACCGTAGACACGGCCCAGCCACCCGACAAGGCGTTTAGCCGGCGTCCGATTTGTCACCCGCCCGTGCTTGACCAACTTCACCTGCCGCGAATCGCGGTGTCCCCGCCCACGGACACCGCGATTCGCGGCAAATGGAGTACCGGCATCTTGCCGAACGGTTTCGGTGGGTAAGTGGTTGAGGTGGCCGCCAGCCCGTCCACCACCGACCCCGGCAACCGAGCAGACCAGGGCCAGGCTGGCCAGGTGGAGAGCCCTACCGGACGTACGACTGATCACCCTGGCCCTGCCCGGGCCGCGGGTCGGCGCACCCCAACCATGAGTTGGTGATCTGGAAGGGGCGTCCCGGTAGCCGTTCGAACCGCCGCAAGAAGCCCTGATGACGGTTCAGTTACCGGAGAAATTCACAGCAAGCCCCCAACATGCGTGGACGCCGCGCGGGTGTCCGTTCTTCAGGCAACACGAAGCAATGGCACCGAAAGTCTGGACAGCAAACCCACTCGCTCCTTAACGAAACCGAGTTGCTCCCGGGACTCTGCGGACCGGGAAGCTACCCGGACGCCACCCGGAAGTAGATGTTGCCCTTTGCGAATTCAGCGATCGCGTCGGTGATGCCGCCGGTGTATACCACGTCCCATTCGTTCACCAGCCTCTCGTCCTTCAGCGCTGACCGGATGAACGTCTCGAGGGCGCTGCGGCGGATAAGCGTGTCCTCGTCCGTGGCCACGCTCTCCCTTGCCATGTCGGCGACGAACCTCGCCTGGAGATCAGCGGCCTTCTCCCAGTTGATGACTCCGGAATTTTTGTCGGTCTCGTGGATGACGAAGTCCGTCAGCGACTTCGTCATCGATCGAACAATTTCCGCCGAGTCGGCAGAACGTGCATAGCGTCCCTGTCCGATTCCCTTCAGTAGGTCGCTCGCCTTTCCGATCGCCGGCCTGCCGGTCATCAGTTCGATCACCTCGGCCTTTTCGAAGTATTTTTCGATGCTCTCAGTGATTGGCTTGGCTGTCTGCAACATGTTTATCAGCGCTTCGGCCGGCAGTAGGTCGAAGACTTCGTACTGTACATCCTTGGGTAGGTCAGAAATGTAATCCTGGGGCATTTTCTGTCTTTTCGTAAGCGGGAAAGAAGGCTATTTGGCGACCGAAACGGGGTGGAGGTCCAGCTTGTTCGATCCGATCACTCCTTGACTTCGGAGACGGGGATCAGGTGTACGAAGGACCAGGTTACCCGCTCGGTCTTGGTTTTGATCTTGACGTCAAAAACCTCGAAGGTCTTCTCTACGTAAGCAAGGTGAGCAGTGGCGTCGACCAGTAACTTCACGTCGCTAACCTGTTTGCTGCGGCTGACGAAGATTCCGCTGCTCACCAGTGGCATGTTGGCGATAGAGATGTGTGGCACCTCGTGCAGAGGCGCCCCGGACATCTGTCCGCCGGCGCTCATGTCCACCAGGTCCTTGGGCTGGTTGTAGCGGGCGCCGTCGCCGCACGCAGCCATGCGGTAGTTGTGCTGAATTGCGACGTCACCCGAGATGTTTTCCACCCGCCAGTCCTCAATGGTGGAGCTGAAGGCACTCCCGATGACCATGCCGCTGCTCGCCCCGGTCGTCGGAACCGGGCCAAATGTGCCGAGGCTGAGATTGAGGTCGAGCTGGGAAGACGAGGAGATCGTCGCCGCGTCCATCGTTGTCTGCGGGCCGTCGATCTTGACGTAGTAGTGGGGCGAGTCGAGGCGGATGCTGATGTCGACGCCCTCCAGGTAGTAGCCGCGCTTGTCCTTCTTGTCGTGCGACATTTTGCCGCCGCGCCCTGCGGCAACGTCGGTTCCCTGAAAGTCGATACTGATGAAGGTGTTGTTTCTGAACTCTTCGAGTTGGGTGACCGTCGCATTCAGTCGAAGGCGAAGCGCAGCAACCTGGTCGGCGATCGGCTGTTCCTTGTACGCGTCAAGCGGGAACGATTTATCTGACATGCAGGTAATGATCTGCTAGATATTCGCTGGAATCAGTTACTGGGTAAACTTGGAGACTCTGTCGAGAGCCCGACAGGGAAACGTTGGCTCCGTGTCGCTGGATACCCAAGCCGAAGCCTCAACAGGCTCCTCACCGACCGTTGACCAGCTGATTCGCTGTCCTATTGCCGGTTTCGGGCGTACTCCGGTCGGCCCTCTGCCAGGGCAGACCTCGTGACCGGGGGTAGCCCCGGCCCCGGGATCGGGTCACGACGGCGGCCGGGGCACGCACGCGCCGGGCTGGCCGCCGCGAGGGGCCACGCGCGGTGGCGGAAGTTCCCCGTAGCGGTACCAGCGGCGGCAACTGTGTCGAGGTCGCCGACGACCTTTCCGGCGTCGTCGGCGTCCGCGACTCGAAGGACGCGGTCGGGCCGCGCTGGTCTTCTCCCCCGGAAGCCTGGCGGACGTTCGTCGCCCAGCTGGCCGAGCGCGGCTGACCGACCCCAGTCGTACCCAGCGCCCGTTCCCCTACCGGAACGGGCGCTTTGCTCTGCCTGGCGGCAGCCAGCCCCAGCGCGTTTTCGCAGGGAGCGGCGGGTGAGCAGGTGATCGGGTCAGTGGAGGATGCGGTGTGCGCCGGTGTACACGTTCATCGAGCGTCCGCGCAGGAACCCGACCAGCGTCATGCCCGCCTCCTCGGCCAGGTCGGCGGCGAGGGTGCTGGGGGCGGAGACCGCCGCGAGCAGGGGTACGCCCGCCATCCAGGCTTTCTGCGTCAGCTCGAAGCTGGCCCGGCCGGAGACCAGCAGCAGGTGCCCGGCCAGCGGTAGTCGCCGCTGCCGCACCGCCCAGCCGACGACCTTGTCGACGGCGTTGTGCCGGCCGACGTCCTCGCGCAGCACCACCAGCTCGCCGTCCGGCCCGAACAGTCCGGCCGCGTGCAGGCCGCCGGTCCGGTCGAAGACGCGCTGCGCCGCCCGTAGCCGGTCGGGCAGTTCGGCCAGCAGCGTCGCCGGCACGGTGAGCGGGTCGTCGGCGACGGCGAACCGGGACCGGGTCCGTACCGCGTCGATGCTGGCCTTCCCGCAGACCCCGCAGGCGCTGGTGGTGTGGAAGGTGCGCGTCGGGTCGGTGCTCGGCGCGGGGACGCCCGGGGCGAGCGCCACGTCCACCACGTTGTAGGTGTTCGGGGTCTCCGCCCCGGCGCAGAGCTGCGCGGTGTGCACGTCCTCGTCGGTGCGGATCAGCCCCTCGGTGAGCAGGAACCCGATGGCCAGGTCGAGGTCGTCGCCGGGGGTGCGCATGGTCACCGTCAGCGGGCGTCGCCGGCCCGGCCCGGCCGACCCGACCCGGATCTCCAGGGGCTCCTCGACCGCCATGCTGTCCGGTCGGCGCAGCGCCGCCCGCCCGTCGGCCGCGTCGAGGTCGATCCGGAGCACGCCCCGCCGGTCAGTCGCCCGTCCCATTCCGCCATCCTGCCCCGCTGGCCCGGCACCCCGCACGGCGACGCCCGCCGGATGAGGTCCGCGCCCGGCGAGGCTCGCGCGGCCCGGCCGCCGGGCAGTCGCGGATACGGTGGGCGGGTGACGGCGTACGCGGCGGTGGTGCTGACCGGTGGGGCGGCCCGCCGGATGGGCGGGCGGGACAAGCCCGGCGTGCCGGTCGGCGGCCGGCCGATGCGGGAACGGGTGCTCGCGGCGGTCGCCGACGCGAGCCCGCGCATCCTGGTCGGGCCGGCCAAAGCGGTCCCCGACGACGTGCTGGTGACCCGGGAGGAACCGCCGGGTGGTGGCCCGGTGGCCGCCGCCGCGGCCGGGCTCGCCCTGGTGCCCGCCGGTACGACCGTTGTCGCCCTGCTCGCCGCCGACCTTCCCCTGCTCACCCGGGACGCCGTCGCCATCCTGCTCGCCGCCCTGGATACGGACGAGAACGGGCCCGACGGGGTGTGTCTTCTCGACGACCGGGGACGCCGGCAGTCGCTGTGCGGGGTGTGGCGGACCGCAGCCCTGCGGGCTGCGCTGGACCGGCTGGCCGACCGCCGGGGCGGCACCCTCGGCGGCGCCGCCGTGCGGGAACTGCTCGCCGAGCTGACGGTTCGCGACCTGGCCTGGTCCGGTGGTGGTCCGCCGCCCTGGTTCGACTGCGACACTGACTCCGACGTACGCCGGGCGGAGGAGTGGACACGATGACGGTGCTGGACGACTGGGTCACGGCGGCCTGCGCGGAGCTGGGGCTCGACCCGGCGGACGTACCGGTGCCGCTGGTCCTCGACCTGGCCAGGGACGTCGCGCACCAGGTGTTGCGCCCGGGTGCCCCGGTCACCGCGTACCTGCTCGGGGTTGCCGTGGGGCGGGGCGCGGACCCGGCGGAGGTGACCGCCCGGCTGACCGGGTTGGCCGGTGCCTGGCCGGTGGAGCTGGGCGGCGACCGCCCGCAGTGAGCACGCCGGGCCGAGGGATGTCCGATCCCGGTCGCGGTGGACTCGTCCTGCGACCCGCCTGGGTAGGGTGGCCGGGACGGACGGAGGCGATCATGACGGCGGACCACCCCTCGATGCCGGCCAGTGATCAGACCGGCGCGGCGCCGGAGCATCACGAGTCGGTTCTGCTGGACGAGCCGACAACGGCCGACCTGCGGGCCAAGGTGACCGAGGCGTGGCGGGAGTTCGCCCGGGCGTTGGCCGAGCGGCTGCGTACGCTCCCGGTCGGGGCGCACCTCGAACTGACGCTCGACCCGACCGCGTCCGGCACCGGCGACGCCGTCTACTCGATCAGCGTGGAGATCGGCGAGGGGCGGATGGTGGCGCGGGCCGTGGGCAACGCCACCCTGCCGCAGGGGTACCGGCTGGACCGAGCCTCGGTGGCGGACATGATCGCGCTGGGCTGGTCACCCCCGGGGGTGCTGGCGGGCTCCGGGGAGGACTTCGGTCTGGAGGGCTCGACGGGGGACGCGACGAAGCTGGCCGCCCTGCTCTCCCGTACCCTGCGGGACGTCTACGGGACGCCGCATCCGGCGTTCCTCGTCTACCTGGTGCGCGACGCGGCGGGCGAACCGCTGCCCGCGGAGCCGCTCGGCACGGCACGCAGCGAGGTCGGCCCGGACCGCGACGTGGAGGCCGACCTGGAGGAGGCGTTGGCCGCTGCCGCGGCGTCGGCGGCGGACGCCGACGGGGACGTCATGGCGCTGGAGGATCGGGTGCGCACGGTCGTCTCGACCATGCTCAAATCCAAGTCCGACCAGCTCCAGGTCGACTCGGACGGTGACATCAACATCCGCGCCGGATCGGCCATGGTGTTCGTCCGGGTACGCGACAATCCGCCGCTGGTCGACGTCTTCTCCCCGGTGCTCACCGAGGTCGAACCCACCGAGCGGCTGTACGTGAAGCTCTCGGAGCTGACCAACCGGATGCCGATCGGCCGGCTCTACTGCGCGGACGACACCGTCTGGGCGTCCATTCCGGTCTTCGGCCGCAACTTCCAGGCCACCCACCTGATGCTGGCGGTGCAGGTGATGACGGGCCTGGCTGACGAGTTGGACGACCGGTTGCACGGCGAGTTCGGCGGCAAGCGGTTCTTCGTGGAGGGCGACAAGCCGAGCCGGCCGGCTGGGGAGTCCGGCCACCGGACGGGCATGTACCTCTGACGACCTCGTGCCCGGGCCGGCCGCGCCGGTCCGGGCGGTCGGCGGGTCAGCTCGTGGACGGCCCGACGCCGGGGGACTCGACCAGCCGGGACAGCACGATGGTGCTGCGGGTGGAGGTCACGAAGGATTCGGCGCGTAGCCGTTCCAGCGCCTCCTCCAGGTGGGAGATGTCGGCGGCCCGCAGGTGCACCAGGGCGTCGGCCTCGCCGGAGACGGTGTACGCGCCGACCACCTCGGGGTGCCGCCGGACGGCGACCCCGATCTGGGCGGGGGTGGTGCGGCCGGCGCAGAACAGCTCGACGAACGCCTCGGTGGTCCACCCCACGGCGGCCGGGTCGACCACGGTCGTGAAGCCCCGGATCACCCCGGTGGCGCGGAGCCGGTCGACCCGTCTCTTGACCGCCGGAGCGGACAGTGACACCCGGGTGCCGATGTCCGCGTACGACGCGCGGGCGTCTGCCACGAGCAGTGCAATGATTCGCTGGTCTACCGCGTCTATCTGCAACGTTCCGCCCTCGGAAAGCAAGATTTCTGGCTGTTACCAAACTTGTACGCTACCTACCCTTGGTCACCGTGAACCAGCAGCGAGTCCCGCGAAAGCGGACATATCTCATGTGCTCGCCCGAGCATTTCGCCGTCGAGTACGCGATCAACCCGTGGATGGACGTCACCACGCCCGTCGACGCGGAGCTGGCGGTCAAGCAGTGGGACCGGCTGCGGGAGACCCTGGTCGAACTGGGCCACGAGGTGCACCTGCTCACGCCCGAAGCCGGGCTGCCGGACATGGTGTTCGCCGCCAACGGCGCGTTCGTGGTGGACGGGACGGTCTACGGCGCCCGGTTCAAGCACGAGCAGCGGACCGCCGAGGCTGCCGCGCACCGCGCCTTCTACGAGTCGCAGGGCTGGCGGTTCATCGCGCCGGGCGAGACCAACGAGGGTGAGGGCGACTTCGCGTACCTGCCGGAGGCGTACGGCGGCCTCGTCCTGGCCGGTCACGGTTTCCGCACCGAGTTGGCGGCGCACGCCGAGGCGCAGGAGGCGCTCGCCCGTCCGGTGGTCTCGCTGCGCCTGGTGGATCCCCGCTTCTACCACCTCGACGTGGCACTCGCCTCGATCGACGACGGCAACATCGCCTACTACCCGGGGGCCTTCTCGTCGGCCAGCCAGCGGGTGCTGGCCCAACTCTTCCCCGACGCGGTGCTCGCCGACGACGCCGATGCCCTGGCCTTCGGCCTGAACCTGGTCAGCGACGGCCGCAACGTGGTGCTGAACAGCGATGCCAGCGGGTTGGCCGGCAAACTCCGGGCGGCCGGCTACCAGCCGGTCCCGGTCGAGCTGACCGAGCTGAAGAAGGGCGGCGGCAGCGTGAAGTGCTGCATCGCCGAGCTGCGCCACTGACCCCCGGCGGGTCGCCCCGTGCGGGCCGACCCGCCTTCGGCGGTGCCGGGTTCAGCCGAGCGTGGCAACCTCGTTGATCATGACGTTGGACAGCAGCCGTCCGTCGAGCTGGACGCTGCGCAGGTACCACTTCTGCTGCGGGGTGCGCGGCTGGTTGAACTGCCACACCCCGCGCGGGCTGTCGATCTGGCCGATCTTGCCGATGGCGAGGTTGAGCACCTGCGGACTCGGGTTCGGCCCGGCGATCCGGAGCGCCTTGTCGAGCACCTGTGCGGCGTCGTACGAGGCCATCGCATAGGTGGTGGGGGAGCTGCTGTACATCTTGCGGTACGCGGCGGCGAAGACCCGGTTGGCGGAGTTGTTCAGGTCGACCGAGTAGTTCGACACGGTGTGGATGCTGCCGGGCAGCAGGTTGTCGTCACCGTCGAGCAGCACCCCGCGTACCTCGTTGAGGACGTTGCCCTCGGTGAGGAAGCCCGGCGCGTAGAGCGGCCCCTGGTAGGCCGGCCGGTTGCGCCGCAGCTGCCGGATGAACTGGATCGCGGCGGGGCCGGCGAAGTGGCCGACCAGCGCGTCCGGGTCACGGTCGATCGCCTGCCGGATGTGGGGGGCGAAGTCGCTGTCCCCCGGGTTGGTCTTGGCCGTGGTCCAGATGGTCTCGTCGGCGATGCGCGGGTCGTCGTTGCCGAACGCCTGCCGGAAGCCCTGCACCACGTCGAGGCTGGCACTGCTCTCCGGGGCGATCACGGTGATCCGGCTGCCGGTCGGCATCCGTTCCTTCAGGTAGACGGCGAGGGCGCGACCCGGCTCGTCGAGCACGTACGAGGTGCGCCAGATGTAGACCACGCTCTGCAGGCTGACCGGGGAGGCGTTCGAGCCGACCAGTGGCACCTTGGCCTGCTCGACGATGTCCCGGATGCCGGAGATCACCGCCGGGTTGGCCACGCCGGTGAGCGCGAGCACGCCCTGCTTGAGCAGGTCGTTGACGGCGGCCTGCCCGGTCTTGGCGGTTTCGCCCTCGTCCCGCTTCTCCAGGGTCACCGGGTGGCCGCCGAGGTGCTGGTTGTTCAGCGCGAGGTAGAGCTCGAAGCCGTTGGTGATCTCCTGTCCGACGGCTTTGCCGGCACCGTTCTCCGGAGCGATGAGACCGATCTTGATGCGGTTGCGCTCTGGCACCGCATCGCTGTCCGCGTCGTCGCTGCCGCAGCCGGCGACCAGCCCGGCGGTACCGAGCGTGGTCATGAGCTGGAGGGCCCGCCTGCGGTTCATCTGGAACACCGAAATCCTTCCGGGAGCGGTTGCCGGGCGTCACCGCCCCCCGGCGTTCTACCTGCTCGGCGACGCTGCGTCAATGGCTAGTGATCTTTGTGCAAGGACTGCAACGCATCCCTGACCTGCGACCATGCCGTCGATTCCGGATCAATGATTCCAAAGTGCTCACATTCCGGCATTTCACCGAAGGTCACCTCACCGCCCGCCGCCCGGGCGGCGGCCACGTAGCGTCGGCTGAGCACGATCGGCACCTGCTCGTCCCGCAGACCATGCAGGATCACGGTGCGTACCGGCGGAGGCACCAATGACCGTGGATCGGCTACCGCGTACCGCTCGGGGTGCGCGGCCGGGCCGCCGCCGAGCAGCGCCGCCACCGCACCCGAGTCCAGGTCCAGCCGGTACGCCTCGGCCAGGTCGGCCACCGGAGCCAGCGCCAGCACCCCGCGTACGCCGTCCGGGGCGTGCGCGGCGACGAACAGCGCGAGGTGCCCGCCGGCCGAGTGGCCGAGCAGCAGCGGCGGCCCGGGTGCGACCCGCCCGGGCAGCGCGCCGGCGGCCAGGCCGGGCAGCGCCCTCACCCCGGCCAGCGCGTCCGTCAGGGTGCCCGGCCAGCCGCCGCCCGGCTGGCCGGTGCGCCGGTACTCCAGTTGCGCGACCGGCCAGCCGAGCCCGGCCAACGCCGCCGCCATCGGACCGGTGTGGGCGCGGTCGTACTCGGCCCGCCAGAAGCCGCCGTGCAGGATCGCGAGCAGTGGCCGGGGCGGGCCGTCGCCGGCCGGCCGGCGCAGGTCGACGACCTGGTCGGGGTGGTCGCCGTAGGCGACCGTCAGGTCGGGCGGCGGGGCCGGGCGGGTGAGTACGGCGCGCGGGTCGGCGGGCATGTCGGCGACGGTACCGATCGGCGGCCGACGGAGGTGACCGGTCCCACCTCGTGCGGCTCGCGAGGGTGGGTAAAGATGGGTGTCATGACCGATGCGCACTCCGCTGGACAGAACGACGAGCCGGGCCGCGACAACGCCGGCCACTCGGGCACCGTGGTGGTGGTCGGGCCGGACGGCCGGCCGGTCGGCACGATGCAGACCGACGAGACGACCGGCGAGGATCCGACCCGCCTGGTCGAGCAGCCGGCCAAGGTGATGCGGATCGGCAGCATGATCAAACAGCTGCTGGAGGAGGTCAAGGCCGCTCCGTTGGACGACGCCAGCCGGCACCGGCTGCGGGAGATCCACCAGCGGTCCATCGTCGAACTCAAGGAAGGGCTCGCCCCCGAGCTGCGCGAGGAGCTGGAGCGGATCTCACTGCCGTTCACCGAGGAGAACGCGCCGAGCGAAGGCGAGCTGCGCATCGCCCACGCGCAGCTGGTCGGCTGGCTGGAAGGGCTGTTCCACGGCATCCAGGCGGCGCTGGTCGCCCAGCAGATGGCCGCCCGGGTGCAGCTGGAGCAGATGCGCTCGGGCCGGCAGGCGCTGCCCAGCGGCCCCGGCGGCGGCATGATTCCCGGGATGCCGGGGATGGGCCAGGCGCCGGGCGGCGAGCACAACACCGGCCAGTACCTCTGACCGGCGCTCCGGGGACGTCGGCCACGCCGGCGCCCCCGGGGCCTGCTCAGTCCAACCCGAAGACCTTCTCCAGGTACGCCGCCACCCCGTCGACGGTGTTCGCGCCGGTGACCTCGTCGGCGATGGCCAGGACGGCGGGATGCGCGTTGGCCACCGCGACCGCCCGGCCCGCCCAGGTCAGCATGGGCAGGTCGTTGGGCATGTCACCGAAGGCCAGCACATCCTGTTCGGACACCCCGAGCCGTTCGGCGTACCAGGCGAGCCCGGCCGCCTTGGTCACCCCGGCGGCGGAGATCTCCACCAGCCCGCTGTACGACGAGTGGGTGGCCTCGGCCAGGCCCTCCAACGCCCCGGCCACCAACCGCACGAAGGCGTCCGGGTCCTGCTCGCCGGCCCGGGCCAGCAGCTTCACCGCCGGCACCGAGTGCAACTCCTCCGGTGACAAGACGGCCCGGATGGCGTCATGGTCGGCGTCCCAGCGCAGCGGGTAGTGCGCCTCGTGCCGCATCTGCCGGCTGTCCACGATCTCGACCGCGAAACTCACCTCCGGCACCGCCGCGCGCAGCCGCCGGGCCACCTCGGCGAGGAGGTCCGGGGCGAGCGGGTCGGCCCGCAGCACCTCGTCGGCGACCGGGTCGTACACCACGGCGCCGTTGGCGCAGA
Source organism: Micromonospora sp. KC721 (assembly GCF_004348355.1). NCBI lineage: Bacteria > Bacillati > Actinomycetota > Actinomycetes > Micromonosporales > Micromonosporaceae > Micromonospora > Micromonospora sp. KC721. Next base: position 15,347 of record NZ_SMJY01000089.1, read on the forward strand.
TCGCCGGGAGCGGGGCGGCGAGCTGGTCGTACACGAGTTGGAGCCAGCGGATCGGACGGCCGGTGACCAGCACGACCGGCGTGCCCCGCGCGGAGATCTCGGCCAACACGGCGGCGGTCCGGGCGCTGAGCGTGCGGTCGTCGGCGAGCAGGGTGCCGTCGATGTCGGTGGCGACAAGTCGGGGTGGGACTGCCATCAACGGGAGAGTAGTCGGTCCAGGTAGACCGCGACGCCGTCGTCGTCGTTGCGCAGAGTGATCTCGTCGGCGGCGGTCCGGACGTCCGGGTGGGCGTTCGACACCGCCACCCGCGCCCAGCCTGCCCAGGCGAACATCGGCAGGTCGTTCGGCTGGTCGCCGAAGACCAGCACGTCCGCCGGGTCGACGCCGAGCCGCTCGGCGACCACGCTGAGCCCGGTGGCCTTGTCCACCCCCGGTGGGCTGATCTCGACGAACCCCAGGCCGGCCTGGGTCAGCGTGGCCACCTCCGGCGAAATGATCCGGCGGGCCACCGCGAGCAGCTCGTCCACGTGGTGGTCGGCGGTCCGCGCGAACGCCTTGATCACGTCGCCGGAGAGGCACTCCGCCCGGCTGCGTGCCTCGAACCGGTCCTGGTACGGCCAGCTCGGGTGGTAGTCGCCCCACAGCGGCGCGTCGTGCTCGTCGGACGCCTCGACCATCACGGTCAGCGGGCCCGCGACGGCCTCCAGTTCGGCCACGATCGTGGCCAGCACCGCACCCGGCAGGCGCTCGTCCCGGAGCACCACCGGGCCGGCCGGGTCGCTCTGGTCGACCACGCAGCCGCCGCCGGCCATCACCAGGAAGTCGGCGGCGCGGATGTCGTTTCGGGTCAGTTCCGCCAGGCGGGGACCGCGACCGGTGGCGCCCACCACCGGGATGCCGGCGGCCCGCACCCGGTCGAGCACCTCGTGGGTGTACGCGGAAACGGTCTCGTCGCTGCGGACGAGCGTCCCGTCGAGGTCGGTGGCGATCAGCTTGGGCAGGCCCGGGCGGGTCATCGTTCCTCCTTCGCCCGCCGCCGTCGCAGCCAGCCGTTCTCGGTCGTCGGTGCCTCGACCGGAGTTGACGGCGGGCAGCAAACGTACCTCGTGGAACCGGTCGCAACCATGACTTCCCGGCGAATCGGATGCCAAGCCGAGGTGACCGGATCCGTACCCTCCGCGATGTCGCCGCCAGGTGTGTCGGGCACGACACGCGAAGCGGGCGGCGAGGTCGGTCGCCGCCCGCTGCCGTTTCGGTTAGCGTCGGGGAATGCCTATTCGTACCGCTTCCGCAAGCTGGCAGGGCAACCTCACCGAGGGTGCCGGAACCGTCCGCACCGGCAAGGGCGGCCTGACCGGTAACTACTCCTTCAAGTCCCGTTTCGAGGAGGGCGAGGGAACCAACCCCGAGGAGCTGGTCGGTGCCGCGCACGCCGGTTGCTTCTCGATGGCGCTGTCCAAGCAGCTGGCCGACGCCGGCGCCACCGACACCTCGGTCGACACCACCGCCAAGGTGCACTTCGACAAGACCGACGCCGGAATGACCGTGACCCGGATCGACCTGGAGACCGTCGGTCGGGTGCCGGGCATGGACGCTGCCCAGTTCACCAAGCTCGCCGAGGCCGCCAAGGAGGGATGCCCGATCTCGCGGCTGCTCTCCCCGGGGGCCGAGATCACCCTGGACGCGCGACTCGCCTCCTGACCCGTTCCGTACCGCGCCGCCCGGCCCGCCCCTCGGGCGGATCGGGCGGCCCCGGCCGGGGCCGCGCCGCTGCCGTTCGGGCCGGGGTCGGGGACAATGGGCGGCGTGCCGGTGGAGATGAGCCGTGAGCGCTTCGAGGAACTGGTCGGCGAGGCCCTGGACGAGGTGCCCGAGGAACTGCTCGGCCTGATGAACAACGTGGTCATCCTGGTGGAGGACCATCCACCTCCCGGGGAGGACCTACTCGGCCTCTACGAGGGGCACGCCCTCACCGAGCGCGGGTGGGACTACTCCGGCGTGCTGCCGGACCGGATCTTCATCTACCGTCACCCGATTTTGCGGATCTGCGACACCGAGGACGACGTGGTCGACGAGGTGGCGGTGACCGTGGTGCACGAGATCGCCCACCACTTCGGCATCGACGACGAGCGGCTGCACGCCCTGGGCTGGGGCTGACCGTCCATCCGGCCGTTGTTCGCTGTTGTGCCCACTGCCTACCGTGGGGAGGCACCACGGCAACCAGGAGGAATCCCATGCGCAGCGCGCTGTTCTCTGCGGAGAACCTTGAGAAGGAGTCCGCCCAGCCCGGCATGCGGCTCCAGAGTTCCAAGATGCTCAAGATCGAGCTCAATGGCGAGGCAATGGCCCGCGTCGGCTCGATGGTGGCCTATCAGGGCCACGTGCAGTTCCAGGCCCTCGGCTCCGGTGGGCTCGGCAAGTTCATCAAGCAGCGGCTCACCGGTGAGGGTGTGCCGCTGATGAAGCTCACCGGCCAGGGTGACGTCTTCCTCGCCGACCTGGCCAAGGACGTACACGTCATCGACCTGGAGCCGGGCGACGCCCTCTCCATCAACGGCTCCAGCGTGCTGGCCTTCGACTCGACCCTGTCGTACGACATCAAGATGGTCGGCGGTGCCGGCATGGCCTCGTCGTCCGGCCTGTTCAACTGCGTCTTCACCGGCCACGGCCGGATCGCCATCACCACCAATGGCACCCCGGTGGTGCTCAACGTCGACGCCCCCACCTACGTCGACCCGCAGGCCGCGGTCTGCTGGTCGGCCAACCTCCAGACCGGCTACCACCGGGCCGAGCAGCTGGGCCTGGGCACGCTGCTCGGCCGCAGCACCGGCGAGGCGTTCACGATGAGCTTCGCCGGCCAGGGTTTCGTGGTGGTCCAGCCGTCAGAGGAGCCGCCGGTCGCCGGCAGCGGCGCCCAGCAGCAACAGGGCGGCCTGCTCGGCGGTCTGCTCAGCTGAGCCGCGGTGGGGCGCCCGACCGGGCGCCCCACCGCCGGTCAGCTCAGTTCGCCCGCCCGCAGCCGGGCGATCCAGGCCGCGGCGTCGGTGTAGTCGGCCTCGGAGAGCCCGGCCGGTGCGGGGACCGGCCGTTCGCCCGCCGCGTCGGCCCAGCGGTGCCGGGGGTACGACCCCAGGAAGCGCACGTCGGCGCAGACCCGGCGCAGCCCCTGCAACGCCTCGCCCATCCGGACGTCCGCCACGTGCCCGGTGCAGTCGAGGAAGAAGACGTACCGGCCCAGTGCCTCGCCGGTGGGCCGGGACTCGATCCGGGTCAGGTTGACCCCGCGTACGGCCAGTTCCATCAGCACCGACAGCAGCGCGCCCACCCGGTCGTGGGCGATGTACACGGCCAGCGAGGTGACGTCGTCGCCGGTGGGCGGCGGCGGCGGCGGGCCGGGCCGGGACAGCAGCGCGAAGCGGGTCACCGCTTCCTGGTGGTCGGCGATCTTGTCGGCGAGGACGGTCAGCCGGTGCCGGTTGGCCCCGATCGGGGCGCAGATCGCCGCGTCGTGGTCGCCGGCCGCCGCACCGGCCGCCGCCGCGCCGTTGGAGAGCACGTCGACCACAGTCGCGTCGGGCAGGTGGTCGCGCAGCCAGTTGCGGCACTGGGTGGACGCCTGCGGGTGGGCGGCGACGTCGCGTACCGAGTCCAGGGTGATGCCGGGACGGGCGGCGAGCACGAACTCCACCGGCAGGATCACCTCGCGGGTGATCACCAGCGGTGCCCCCTCGGCCAACTCGTCCAGGGTCACCCCGACCGCGCCGCCGATCGAGTTCTCCAACGGCACCAGCGCCGCGTCGGCCTCTCCGGCCCGTACGCAGTCCAGCGCCTCGCCGACGCTGCGGGCCGGCGTACGGCTGCCGTGCTCGGCGGCGGGGATGGTGCGCAGCGCCTGCTCGGCGAAGGTGCCTTCGGGGCCGAGGTAGACGAAACGGGTCGGCGGTGTACCGGGCATGCCGCCCAGCCTACGCACCCGGCAGGGCGTCGTCGCAGGCCAACGTCCGGATGGCCGGTGGCGCGGTGGCCCGTACCTCGATCGAGCAGACATCCGTCCCGGCGGTGACGAGGCGCAACGCGGTCGGCTCCCCCCGGGTGACGGCCTGGAGTTCCTCGTGCCCGGTGACCGCGAGCACGGTGTACTGCCAGCCGTCGGCGCAGAGCGGCCCCTTGGTGGCCCGCACCGCCACGTCGCGGGGAAGCACGTGTCCGCGCAGCAGCCGGATCACCCGGTCGGCCGGGGGGCGACCCTGGCAGGGTGCGGCGGCCGGGGCCGGGGTGGAACCGGCCGGCGCACCGGGGGTGGGCAGGAGCCCTGGCCCTGTGGTGCCGGTCGGCACCCCCTGGGGGTAGCCGGGGAGTGCCGTCGCCGGCGAGCCGCCCGGTGCTGCGGCCGTGGGCACGCCGTTGGCCGGGGGGACCGCGGATGCACCGGCGGTGGCCGGCGTACGCAGATCCGGTGAGGCCGACGGGGCGGCGGCTCCGCGGCTGGGTGGGGTGGCGCAGGCGGTCAGCCCCAGGGCGGCGAGCAACGCGCCGGCGAGGGCCAACCGGCGCGGCGGGGTACGGTGCGGTGCGTCAGGCGGCACGGACCGGTCCTCGGGGGGTAGAGGCTCTTCGGCGTCGAGACGGATCGTGGTGGCCGTGGTGGCCGCTGCCATCGTAGGAGGGCCGGCGGGCATCGGGGAAGGTCAGCGCAGGACGCGGTGCCCGGCGCGTTCCAGGGCGGCGGTCGCCTCGGCGAGTCGTACCGCGGGAACCAGCACGTGATCGGTGTCGTACGTGGAGAAGGCCACCACGTTGACGCGGGCCTCGGCGAGCGGGGTGACCAGCGCGGCAAGGGTGCCGGTGACCGCGCCGTCGGCCGGCTCGACGAGGCGCAGGCACCGCCAGTCCGTCTCCACGGCCGCCTGGACGGGAGCCCGGTCGCCCGGGCAGATGACCGAGATTCCGTTCGCGGTCCAGCTCACGGTCACCACCTCGGTGTCGCTCGGTTCGGCGGGCAGCCCGGCCGGCAGCGGGGTGCCGGCGGGTAGTCGGCACACCACGTACTCACCCGGAAGCAGAGCGAGATCGAGCATGGGGGCACCTTACGATGCCGGCGACGGTCGCCGCAGCACCCGGAACCGCGGCCGCACCGCGCGGGCGCGGTTCAGAGGTGGGAGAGGTGGCACCGCGCGGGCGCGGTTCAGACCTGGGAGAGTCGGTACCGCGCGGCGCGGTTCAGACCTCGGAGAAGAAGGTGAGTGAGCCGGCCACCGTGCCGCCGGTCAGCACGGGGGTGGAGATGGCGTCGACGGTGGCGTCGGGCGTGTTCCCGCCGGCGGCTCGAACCCGCAGCAGGCCGCGGGCCAGCCGCCCGGAGTGCAGCGCGAGCAGCGGCGGAATCTTGTCGGACTCCTGCTCGGTCAGTTCCCCGCGAGCTGCGGTGAAGTCGAGCAGCCGTAGGCCACCCGCCAGCAGCGGTCGGCCGATCACATCCTCCGGGTCGCCCAGGCAGAGCAGCCGGCAGCCCGCGGTGGAGATGGCCACCACCCGGGTCTCGGCGTCGATCAGCAGGCACGGCTCGTCGGCGTGGCTGACCGTGGCGGACCACTGACCGACGTTGTCGGACTCCTGCTCCGGTGGCGTCCGCGAGGCTGGCGCGAACACTTCCGAGAGCGAGAGTTCGACGTGGGCCACCGCGCCTCCTAGGTACACCGACGGTCTGTCCACGCTAGCCGGTTCTCGTGGCAGCCGTCTGCTCGCGCTCCGGCCACCGGCGTCGGCGAGATCGGGGTCACCCGGACCGACCGGACGGCCGGCGACGGCGCGGACCGACCGGCTCCCTCCGTGGGACCGGGCCCACGTGGCGTCGCCGGTGACGTTACCGGCGGGCGGCCGGCTTGTCAGCGGCCGTTCGGCCCTCGTCGTACCACCGGTAGTCGGCGGCTGGACGGTACGTGCCGTTGAGCCAGGTCTGGGGCTGCTGGGCGATCCGGGACAGCTTCTCGGCGGTGGCCGGGCTGATCCGGTTGCCACCGGCGACCAGAAGGCGGTCCAGCTCCCGGTGGGTCGCCATGAGGCAGTCCTTCGGCAGGCCGTAGACGCTGATGACGCCGGAGCCGACGAAGGTCAGCACCGGCGTCACCGGAATCGGCAGGCCGACGGCTTCCGAGAGCGCCCTGCTCGCCCGCTTGGCGTCCCGCCGTGCCTCGGCCACGTAGGGCGGGCGCTTGCCGTTGATCTGGACCACGTCGCCGGCCACCAGCACCCGGGCCCGGCCGTGGTCGGCGATGGTCACCGCGAAGAGCCCACTGGGGCCGATGGCGAGGAAGCCGGCCCGGTCGTCCTGGCCGCGGCCGAGGAGCGCGTCGGTGGGGTCGGTGCGCGGCCACTCGATGACGTGCCAGGAGGGGCCCAGGTGGTCGAGCTGCCCGAGGGCCCGTGCGCCGGCTGCCTCCAGCCGGCGGGCGCCCCGCTCGGCCCGTCGGCGACGGGCCCACTCCAGCGGGCTCGGACGGGCCGGCTGGAGCGCCGAGGGCGCCTCTGTCCGGGGCTGCGGCACCGTCACGGGCGGCAGTGCCCGGGTGGGTACGGCTCGACGAGCGGGAAAGACAGTCATCGCGACCTCCGGCAAAAGGTCCCTCGAAGTTATGTCCTCACTACCCTACGTCGCCATCCCGGGGGTACGGCAAGTTGGAGCGCCGGAATGAGTGCGGATGAATGCCATATTCATCCACCGTTCTTCCCGCGGACACTCCTCGCACCTGTCCTACGCTGCGAGGGTGACCCACTACGTGGACAGCGAGGTCGGTCGGCTCGGCACGGTGCTCCTGCACCGACCGGGGCCCGAACTCGCCCGGCTCACCCCTCGCAACAACGACTCGTTGCTCTTCGACGCTATCCCATGGGTGGGACGAGCGCAGGAGGAGCACGACGCCTTCGCCGCCGCACTGCGTGACCGGGGCGTCGAGGTCCTCTACCTCGCCACGCTCCTGGCCGAGACCCTGGCCGTCCCCGAGGCCCGCGCCGAACTCACCGAGCAGGTGCTCCGCTCGCCCCGGCTCGGCGACACGCTGCGCCGTCGGGTCGCCGACCACCTCACCTACCTCGATCCCGCCGCCCTCGCCGACGTGCTCATCGCCGGGCTCGCCCACGAGGAGATGAGGATCAGTCCCGAGCGCCCCGGCGGTCTGGTGTGGACGCTGATGGACCGCCACGACTTCGTCATCGATCCGCTGCCCAACCTGCTGTTCACCCGTGACTCGTCGCTGTGGATCGGCGACCGGGTCGGGGTCACCAGCCTTGCCATGCTGGCACGGCGGCGGGAGAGCACGCTCACCGACGCGGTGTACCGGTACCACCCGCGCTTCGTCGGCACCGAGTTCGTCTACCACCCGGAACTGGAGCACCTGGAAGGCGGCGACGTGCTGTTGCTCGCCCCCGGTGTGCTCGCCGTGGGGGTCGGCGAGCGGACCACCCCGGCCGGTGCCGAGCGACTTGCCCGGCAGGTCTTCGCCGCCGGCCTGGCGCACACCATCCTGGTGGTGCCGATCGCCCAGAAACGCGCCACCATGCACCTGGACACGGTCTGCACCATGGTCGACGTCGACACCGTGCTGATGTACCCGAACATCGCCAGCACGCTGTCGGCGTACACGGTCGTCGCCGGGCCGGGCGGCGAACCGCAGGTGGACGGTCCCGCGCCGTTCCTGCGCGCCGCCGCCGACGCGATGGACATCGACCAGCTCCGGGTGATCGACACCGGCCTGGACCCGGTGACCGCCGAGCGCGAGCAGTGGGACGACGGCAACAACACTCTCGCGCTGGCACCCCGGCTCTGCGTCGGCTACGAGCGCAACGTGGAGACGAACGCGCAGCTCGAACGGGCCGGCATCGAGGTCATCCCGATTGCCGGCTCGGAGCTGGGCTCCGGCCGGGGCGGCCCGCGCTGCATGTCCTGCCCGCTGGTCCGCGAACCCCTGCCCCCCACC
>NZ_SMJY01000008.1:0-72709 GCF_004348355.1 Micromonospora sp. KC721
GTGCCACGTACTCCTCCAGCACCACGTGGGCGTTGGTGCCACCGAGGCCGAACGCGCTCACCCCGGCGCGGCGTGGCCCCTCGGCGGCTTCCCACGGCGTGAGGGCGGTCGGGACGAACAGCGGCCCGGCGGTGAAGTCGAGCTTGGGGTTGGGGTTGACGAAGTTCGCCTGCGGCGGGAGCGTCCGGTTGCGCAGCACGGCCACGGCCTTGAGCAGTCCGATCACGCCGGATCCCTCGAACAGGTGCCCCACGTTCGCCTTGACCGTGCCCACCGCGCAGAAGTGCTCGTCCGAGGTGTGCCGGGCGAAGGCCAGCTTCATGCCCTCGTGCTCGATCGGGTCGCCGACCCGGGTGGCGGTGCCGTGCGCCTCGAGGTAGCCGAGGGTACGCGGATCGACTCCGGCGTTGTGCCACGCCGCGAGCAGCAGGTCCGCCTGTGCGTGCGCGCTCGGGCTGGTGACGCCGTCGGTGTGGCCGTCGTGGTTGACCGCGCTGCCCTTGATGACCGCGTAGATCTGGTCCCCGTCGGCCAGGGCCCGCTCCAACGTCTTGAGCACCACCGCGCCGGAACCCTCGCCGAATCCCGTCCCGTCGGCGGCCTCGTCGAAGGCGCGGGTGACCCCGTCGGACGATTCGATGCCGATGGCCGAGTGCGGGTGCTTGACGGGCGCGAAGACGATTCGCGCCCCGCCGACCACCGCCATGTCGCAGTCACCGGCGAGTAGGGCGTTCTTCGCCTGGTGCACCGCCACCAGCGTGGCCGAGCAGGCGGTGTCCACGACGAGGCTGGGGCCGCGCAGGTCGAGCAGGTGCGACAACCGGTTGGCCAGCATGGCCGGGATGTTGCCGGTGATCGCCTGCTGGTTGAGCGACGGATCGACCCGGGAGATGTAGTCGAGATAGGTCGATCCCGGGTTGGTGGCGAAGCCGACGAACACCCCGGTCCGGCTGCCGCGCAGCCGGTCGGCGGAGTATCCGGCGTCCTCCAGCGCCAGGAACATGGCACGCATGACCATCCGGTGATGCGGGTCGGTCAGGGCAGCCTGCCGGGGAGTCATGCCGAACGCCGCATAGTCGAAGGTGTCCACGGCGTCGAGGTAGCAACCGTGGTGATAGTCGAGGTCGGTGTCCTCCACCGGTTCCACGCTGGTGGCCCGCAGGTAGTGGATGTACTCGCTCAGCGTGTCCCTGCGGTGCTGCGGAAACGGCCGGGTGAGGCTGGTGCCGGTGCTGATGACCCGCCAGAATGCGTCCAGGCCGTCCACCCCTGGCAGCTCCACCGAGGTACCAACGATCGCGATGCTCATCGTGCGTCTATCCCTTCAGTGAATCCTGCTCACGAGCGCGCTCAGCGTGCTTCCGTTGACCTCGTCGAAGTGGGTGACTCCCGACGCGCGCAGCGTGGCGACGGCGCGGACCCACTCCACCGGTCTGGACACCTGGCGGGCCAGCAGGTCGGTCCCCTCGTCGGGCGGGAAGACCTCACCGGTCACGCTGGACACGACGGTGCCGTCTCCCGGGGCGAACTCAGAGCTCTCCAGCAGCGCGCGTAACGCCGACTCGACCGGCGTCATCAGCGGGGTGTGGAAGGGGCCGCTGACGTTGAGCGGGACCACCCGCGCGCCGGGCAGCGTGCCGATCGCCTTGGCCGCTACGGCGACCTCGACCCGGTCGCCCGCGATCGTGGTCTGCGTGTCGGCGTTGAAGTTGGCCACGTGGACGTTGGTCAGGCCGGTCTCCCGCAGCGCGCGCTGGACGAAGGCGGCCGGCACGCCCTGCACGGCGGACATGCCCCCGCCGGTGATGTCGGCCATCAGCTCACCCCGCCGCTTCACCAGCCGCAGGGCCGCCTCGAACCCGAGCACACCGGCGGCGACCAGGGCGTTGTACTCGCCCAGGCTGTGCCCGGCGAAGAACCGGTAGCCGTCGGGCTGTCCGGCGATCTGCCGCCGGCCGGCGAGCGCGTTGACCACGAACACGGCAGGTTGCGCATAGCGGGTGTCCCGCAGCTTCCGGTCCGGGTCCCGGGTACACAGCTCCTCAATGGAGTAACCGAGGATCTCATCCGCCAGGGCGGTGCTGTCCGGAAACTCGCTGAACAGCCCCGCTCCCATTCCCCTGCGCTGTACGCCCTGCCCCGGAAAGAGCAGACATCGCATGCTGACCTCCTAGCGCCCGTGGTGCGAAAAATTGGTGAACGGACTCGAAGCGCACTTGCCGGTCGCCGTCGCTCAGGCATTCCTTGGTAAACCGACGCGCCGCCGCCCCCGGCCCACAGTCCACGATCCGACCGATCGCCGCATCAGTTACCGCATGACGCGTCACGAGCCCCCACTCAATCGGGCGCAGCAACACCTGCTGAAGGAACTCGTCCACCAGGTCCGGCGATTCCTGCAGATTGCGCGGTCGATCGGTCGCGTACACCGGAAGTCTGAGCTGGTCGCCGCCCGGTAACCAACCGATGAACGGGCGATCGTCGTCGACCTGGTGTGCGGCCGGAGCGAGATGCGGGCTGTGGAACGGCACCGTGTTGGTCAGAAAGGTCCAGGTCACACCGGGCCGGTCGAAGGTGGTTTCGTGGCGGAGGTAGAAACCGAGGAGGTCGGCCGTCGGCCCGCTGAGCACATGCGCGCTCGGAGAGTTGGCCAGACCCACCGAGAGCGCCGGGCCGGCCGCGTTGAAATCCGCCACGAGGTCGCGCAGCCGGTCGCGGGGCAGCCCGGACAGCGCGGCCATCGGTCCGGGTCCCGCGCCGCGCCGCACCCTGGCGTTGTACCGACCCAGCAGGTCAGGGTCGATATCGGGTACGCCCGAGACCTGTTGGGCACGGGCCAGGCTCACCGCCACCAGCCGAAGACCGGAGGCCACGATGTCGAGAAACTCGTCCATCCGCCGCAGTCGCAGGCCGGCGACAATGGCGGCCAGCAGGCCGATGCTGTGGCCCAGTGACGCGACGACATCGTCCCCGCCGTACCGGGCGGGTTGCAGATGACAGGTCTGGTAGACGTAAACGCACAGGCCGGCGGCGACCGAGTTTCCCAGCACGCCGTCCGGGGTGGCAGTGCCCGGATCCAGCCACTGCCGCACTGCGAATCCGTCCGCGGACGGTTCCGTCACCGCCGATCGGTCGAGATGGGTCACCACCTCGTCGATTGTGTCGAAGACGACCTGGAAGAATGCAGCGTTCTCCGGACCCGAATACAGCCCACGCAGCGCCCGCAGGAGATTATCATTGGTGCCGCCAAGGCCGTCGAAGAGTAGCAGCGTACGCACAACCAACCTTTGTTGTCGGGCTATCACATTGACTGACCCGGGTGGGGTGAGGTTTATTGCATTCGGGCCCCTGGGCCTGCCCGACATCGGGCATCAGGCTAGCAGGGGGATCATGACGGTGACAATACCGAAAGGCGTCTTTCAATGTAAACAGCTGCGTGAGCGTGCGGTCGGAGTGAACGGTTTGGGTGTAATTTCTCCTATGTGGACCCCAATTGAGTAGTGGACACGAAAAATGTCGCCCAAGCCGCCGAGCTCTGGTTCAGGTTTCGTGATCACTTGAGTTGACCATGTGGCACGTCGATTGTGGAGGGTGCTGCGGTGTTGCTGCCGCACCTGGCGGCGGTTCGGTTGGATCGGATCTGGGTCAAGGTAGGTCGGGTTCGGATCGAGGCGGTCACGACGAGCGGCTGCGGGTGTGTCCTGGCTTTGGTGCGGGGGCGGGTCGGGTGCATAGCCGCTACCGGCGGCGGTTGGTCGATGCGGCGGGTTGGTGGTTGGGAGGTGCAGATATGGCGCAGGTGAAGGGTTTGACGGTGCGGCACGGGCAGCGGACGGTGCCGGTCGAACAGGTGATTGCGGGCCTGGTCGTTGAACTGGCACCTTGGTGGCAGGCTCGTCACCGGGACCGGCTCGCCGCGCGAGCATGTAGTCGCCACATCGGCGCTGGCGCGAAGCATCGGTTCGGCTTCGCCGACTGCTTGTTGGCCACGTTGGTGCATCTGCGTCATGGGTTGACCCATGACGTGGTGGCCGCGTGGGTCGGGGTGCACCGCTCGACGATCACGCGCAGCGTCGTTGAGGTGCGGCCGCTGCTGGCCGAGCGTGGCTGCCAGGTGAGCGACGGCGTCGGGTTGCGCACCATTGCCGACTGGCATACCTGGGCTATGGGTTCTCGGGCTTTGGTTTGGTTGGCGGTTGTCCGGGCCTGCGTGGTGGGCTTGTGCCTGGTGATCGCTTCCTCGCGTGGCCTCTTCCACGCGCGCGTAGCAGGTTGTCGATGATCACCCGAAGGCCGTCTTGGGCGGCGGGTGACAGTGGCGATGCTGGAAGTGGCGTGGACAGCAGCCCGCCGGAGATGCCGGTGGCGAGTCCCTTGCCGGCCGGTTTCGCCGCCGCACTTCGAAACCTTTGGAGGGTTTCGGGATCGAGCTTTCTGCGGAGGGTGGCGGTACCTTCGTCGACGTGGCTGACGCTGTTGTGATCCCTGGTGGGATGTTCGGACCGGCGGCCGGAATGCTGATGTACGTCGGCGACGTGGCTGAACGTCGCGGGGCCCGGGTGCATCGACACGTCTGTCGCAGGAGCCGCCGTCCGGGTTCGATGCCCAGTTGGAGGGGTGGGTGCGAGGCGAGATCTGGCAGCTTCCCGATGCGATGGTTGGGCGTCCGTTGCTGATCGGCAAATCCCTTGGCACGTTCGGCGCCGCGATTGCTGCACACGATCCTTGCCGGCGGTGTGGCTGACCCCGCTGCTGACCGCGCCATTGGTGGCAGCCGCGCTGAGGCAGGCCAGTGCACCGTTCCTGCTTGTGGGCGGCACGGCCGACAACTTCTGGGACGGCGAGCTGGCGCGGCGACTGACCCCGCATGTGTTGGAGGTCGAGGACGCCGACCACGGAATGTGCCTGCCGGGCTCGCTGACCGAGTCGATCGCGGTGCTGGCTCGGGTGGTGACGGCGGTTGAGGAGTTCCTCGATGCGATCGACTGGCCGAGGTAAGCCTGGACCGGGCGGCAACATACCGGCGGCACCACTGCACGTCCGTCACACGCTGTGACGCTCGATCGGCGGCAAATGAGTGCACTCGATCATATCCGCGCGGGATGCAATGATACCTGACCCTGCTGGCCGAAGGTCAGTCGTAAGCGGCGAAAGGTGTCATCGGATAGCTTCCTCAACAGCCGTTTGAGTCGTACGATTTGCGCTCGTGAGCGAAGCCCTGAACCCGGTTGGCGTGGTTTGCACGTCTTGTCGCAACGCAACCTCGTCTGTACCTGCTGGTTGGATCGGCGAGAATCGCAAGTCGTTTGAGGAGGCGCGCGCTTGTCATCATGCTGGACAGTTCACGGCTGCCGCACTGATGGTCCGGCGGACACTCGAGGCGGTCTGTATCGACAAGGGGGCCGCGACCGGCAGTCTTCAGGGCAAGCTGAACGACTTGAAGTCTAAAGGAATCATTGAGGGGAAGCTCACCGACTGGTCGCACGACCTTCGAGCTCTCGGGAATGAAGCTGCCCACGATACGACGATATTCATCAGCGCTGCCGATGCGCAGGACGCCCTTGAGTTGGCGGAAGAATTGCTAAATTATGTCTACGTCCTCAATGCCAAGTACAACGCATTTAAGGCGCGCCGCGCAGCCCCTGTCGCGCCCTCCACATATTGGAGTTCCGGCCAGGTCGAAGGGGCAGAACACCAGGGCCAAGCTGATCAAACGCCTCGGCTACGGTCGGGCAAACTTCGACCTGCTCCGCAAACGGATCCTGCTTAAGCGTGATAGATCGTCACAAGATCAGCGACAGATTCGCTGAATGTGCACAGCGTCGCGCAGAGGGACGGGCCATCGTCGTTCCGTTACAACGGCCCGTCATCGACCGTGTGGCGCATCTGCTTCTAGCCGATGGGCGCGAGTCGGCCAGATCGCTTACCTGTGCGCTGTAACGCATTTCGATTCGCAGGCAATAACCCCGTGCGGCGTCGATGATCAGCTCGCGACAATGGCCGGTGTGGAGGAGGTCACGGTCGTCGTCGCCCATAACGAGCGCGCGACCCTGCGCGTCGGCGACGTGTTCCTGAAGGTCGACGGCGATCAGGCGCGTATCGATGTCGAGGTCGAGGCGATGGGGCTGGCGCCTGTCCCGACCCCCGAGGTCCTGTGGCGCAAGCCGCCCGTCCTCGCGATCGCCGCCGTCTGCGGCCAGGCGCTCGGCCGTCTCGGGGAGCCGTCGCCCGCGTCGCCAGCGGCATGGGCCGCAGTGGGTGCTGTGATCCGGAAGCTGCACGACGCGCCACTGCCGCCGTGGGCCGGCAAGAAGCTCGTCGGGCTGGACGCGCAGCTCGAACGCGAATGCGCCTGGCTCGTCGACAGCGGCGTCCTGCCGGCCGACCTGGTCGACCGCAACCGCGAGATAGCCGAGGCCGCGATTCGGCCGTGGACGCCGGTGTTCATGCACGGCGACCTGCAGGTCACCCACATCTTCACCGACGGCGACGAGGTCACCGGCGTGATCGACTGGTCCGAGGCGGCGCCCGGCGATGCGCTGTTCGACCTGGCCACCCTGACCCTCGGGCACGAGGAATGTGTCGGCGATCTCCTCGCCGGTTACGGCACCGACGTCGACCGGGAGGTGATCCGCGCCTGGTGGTCGTTGCGCAGCCTGCTGGCGTCCCGCTGGCTGATCGAACACGGCTTCGACCCGTTCTTGCCAGGCTGCGAGTTCGACGTACTGAGATCGCGGATGTGAGGTCGCACGAGCCCGACGGCCGCGAGCGGTGACAGGGCGCGGCTGGACATGCCGATGTCACCGATCGCCGCGAAAGCGCAGCTATCGTGGCTCACGACCGGTGGGCGCCATCGCCAACGTCGTACGCGACACCAAGCGCGGGCATCCGGATCCGTCGCAGACGGAGCGCCGCCTCCGTGCAGAGGTGTGTGGTGAGTTGAAGGCTCGCTCATCGCGGAAGCGCGACGACGGAACCCTCCGTGAACCATTTGTGGGCGCGGCCGTTGACGCGGCATCCTGTGCAGGTGCCAATCCAGCTTCCGACATCATCGCTTCGGTGACCACGACACGGCAGCAGGTGCTCGGCAGATTAGCGGGCCGGATCCTCGCGCTGCGACTGGATCACCCGACACGTGTGGGGATCGACGGCCACTCCGCGGCTGGCAAGACAACCCTGGCCGACGAGCTGGCCGCCATCCTGGGCGGGAAAACGGCGCGGCCCGTGCTCCGGGTCACGATCGATCACTTCAAACGGCGTGTCGACCTGCGTACGCGGTATCCGGCCGGCTCGCCGGAGAGCTACTACTTTGAGATGTTCGACGTCGACGCCATCCGCGACGAGCTGCTGGCACCGCTGGGTCCGGGCGGCGACCGGCGCTACCGCACTCAGATCATGGACGTCAGCGGTCGTACGCCCATCGACTCCGGCGTCCACGTTGCCCCGCACGACGCGATCCTGGTAACGGACGGCGGGTTCCTGCAGAAGCCGGCTCTGTCACGACATTGGGATCTGCTGATCTACCTCCACATCGAGGTGGCAGACGTGCTACACCGCGGCACGATCCGCGATCAGGCGTGGATGGCCTCGGCGGAGGCCGCGGCTGAGCGGTACCGCACGTACTACATCCCCGGCGAGGAGCTTTACCTGGCCGAGATTCGCCCAGCCGAACGAGCCGACATCGTCATCGACAACCGCAACTTCGAGGCACCCCGCATCATGCGGGATCTTCCCAACCAAGCTATTAAACACTGACCAAGATCGGCCAGCCGCTGGCGTCCACACCGCGCAGCAGCTGGCAGCGGTCGACCACGTGGTTGAGCAGATCGCCGCTCGGGCGGTCGCCTCCGGTTTCGCCGGTATCGCTGTTGGTGTGGCGCGGGTCCGTGAGACGACCGGTCAGGCTCGTGCGCGACTGACGTCGGTAGGTCAGGTCACGATGGGCGGGACTACGTGGTCGAGCACCTCGGCGGCCCCGGCGGGTGTGCGATCGTCGACGACACCGGGTTCCTGAAGAAGGGCAGGCGGTCGGCCGGGTGCAGCTGCAGTACTAAGAGCCTGGTAAATAAGGGGTTCAGGTGGGTTGGTGGCGGGCGAGGCGGCGGGTCATGACGATGATCATGGTCCATTGGTGGGTGCGTTACGTCGACACGCTGCGACTGGGGCAACAGGACGGACGCCAACCCCGCCGACAATACCGGTTCGTTCCCGGTCAGGCGGTCGACGCGGCCTGAGCAGCAACCGGCGCCTGCCCGGGGACCGGATGGTGTCCCGCGGGCGGGTTAGTCCGGCGGCCAGGCGGTCAGGACGGCGTCGAGGGCGTCCAGGGACCTCCGCCAGGAGTCGTCCGCTGTGCGCGGGTGATGGCGGAACCCGCCGGCCCTCTCCAGGCTGACGTAGCCGTGCAGGGTGCTGTGCAGGAAGCGCACCGCGTCCGTCTGGGCGGGTTCGGCCAGCGCATAGCCCCGGAGGATCGCCCGGGTCAGCTCGGCGTGTCGGCGTGCCGCGCTGCCGGCGGGTGACTCCGGGTCGATCTCGATCTGGGCGGCGGCGTACCGACCCGGGTGGGCCTTGGCGTAGTCGCGGTAGGCGTTTGCGAAGGCCACCAGCGCGTCCTTGCCGGCGCGACCGGCCAGGGCCTCCGCCACCCGGTCGGCCAGTTCGGTCAGCGCCAGCGCCGCCAGCCTCATCCGCAGGTCCTGCACGTTGCGGACGTGCGAGTAGAGGCTCGCGTCCCGTACGTCCAGGCGGCGGGCGAGCGCCGAAACGGTCAGCTGGTCGAATCCCACCTCGTCCGTCAGGTCCGCCGCAGCGTTGACCAGGCGTTCGACGGTCACTCTTGTGCGTGCCACGTTACCCTCCTGCCTAGGAGCTCTAGGCTAACGCATATTGGATGGCACTTCTAGCCTGGGTGAGATAGCTTCGAGGCATGGTTCCCCTGACCGAGCACGACATCCGCGCGTCATTCGTCAACTGCACCAAGGGTGAGACGAAGCGCCTTGCCCTGCCCCGGGACCTGACCGAACGACCCTGGGCCGACCTGGACTTTCTCGGCTGGCGGGACCCCGCCGCACCCCAGCGGGCCTACCTGGTGGTCGAGTCCGACCAGGGGGCGGTGGGGGTGGCGCTGCGACTGGCGGCACCGTCCGCCGGACGGGCCCGGCGCAGCATGTGCTCGTTGTGCCTGACCAACCATTCCGGTGACGGGGTATCGCTGATGACCGCCCGCAAGGCTGGGCGGGCCGGACAGCAGGGCAACTCGGTGGGCGTCTACATCTGCACCGACCTTGCCTGCTCGCTCTACCTGCGGGGCCGCAAACAGACCGGGCTCGGCGGTCGACTCCACGAGTCGATCACTCTGGCCGAGAAGATCGACCGGACCCGGGCCAACCTGGTTGGCTTTCTGGACAAGGTGGTCGCGGGCTGACGGTGGGTGGAGATCAGGCCGACGAGCAGCCGCCGTCGCCGGCAACGATCCGCGAGCTGGCCGAGTGAGGGTCGGTCAATCCCCGGCGACGGGGTCGAGGCGTGCCCGTCGGCCACGACGATTCCACGATCCGTCAGCGTGACCGCGCCGGCCCGAGCGAGCCGGGCCAGGCCCCTAGTTCACCGTGACGCGACTGAGGCCGAGTACGCGAGTCAGCTGCTCCTGCCAACCGCGCCAGGCGACTCGCCAGCTGCTCCTGCTGCTCCTGCCGGAGCCGTAGTTTCTGGGCAGCGCGGGCCTGCTCCTGCCGCTGCTGCTCCTCGGCTTCTCACCGCTGCCGGGCCTGTTCGGCTTCGATCGCCCACTGCCGCTGCTGCTCCTCCCCGCGGGGGGCATCTTCCGCCGTTCTGATCTTGCGTTGCCATTCCTTCTCCTGGCGCCGGGCTTCGGCTTCAGCCTGGCGCCGTTGCTCGGCCCGGCGTTGTTCGTTCTCCTGTTGCCGCTTGCGCTCGTCCTGGCGCTGCCGTATCACCTCGTGCCGGGTTTCAGCGTGGTGCGGCGTAGGCGTCCAGACGAGGTGCCGCCGGCGATAGCAGTCGTTGGCGCCGAACCAAACCATCCGCTACCGCGGGCGGACGTTGTGGACGATCGTCTGTCTGCGCGGCGTCCAGCGAACGAAGGCGGCCCGATTCAGGTCGCTGACGGCGATCCACGTCCTGGTCGAAGTGGAACGCGGCGGACCCGCGAGTCATCCAGACCCGGGTACCCGGCTGATGGCTGCTGTCTGCAGTTCTGGTGCGGCATCTCTGGGCAACGGCTCGATTGCGGGGCGCTCACAGTCGGCCGGACATGGGCCAGTTTCTCCAATCTGTATTCGGTGGCAGCGTTGGCCGATAGAGAGCTGCGTCGGCGGTAGCGAGCACTTGTGCAATCTGTTGGTACGCCTCGATGTCGCTCGGCCCCACCAGTATCAATCGTCCCGCCTCCTGGGAGGTGTGATGGTAGGGAGAGAGCGGGATGAGGACCTCATGGTGCCAGTCTTCCAACCGCAGCACCTCGGGCAGATCGGCGGGGATGAGCTGTCGCAGCTCCGACTCATCGGCCAGCAGCAGCTCCCGGTGCTGGGGCACCAGCATCCGGAAGAGTTCCTCCGGTTCGATGTGCGGTGGCGCGTCGAGGTGGATCTGTTGGCCGCGGATCACGAGCGGTACCTGCCGGAACAGCCAAGGCCACTCCGCATCCTCGTCGAACAACTCGGCCATATTGTCGACCCGGCCGAGGTGACGGTCACGGATGGCCGGCGATTCGCCGACGACACAGTTCCCGACCGGATGCAGTACATCGACGACGTTGCCGGCACGCGGATCATAGCCGACCGTCTCCATGAGGAGTGCCCATCGGGCGGCGTCACTGTAGGCGTGCAGCCGGGCGGTCACCAGGTAGCGGTACGGATGCTCCAGTTGCCCGAATCGATCCGTTGCGGCGGCTCGGTCGAGTTCGGCGAGGATGTGCTCACTGTTCACCCTTCTACCCTACGGGCCGCTGGCGCTCGGTCCCGGGGATGTGAATCCGTCCAACCTGAACCACAGTTTGAGACCCACCCTACAGATCACCGAACCGCGTCCTCGCTGAGAACCGGACGGCGAATACGGATACATTTGGTCTGAGGAGCCAGCTACGGCGCTGGTACCGAGATCGGTGACCACGTCGCCCCGCCGTTCAGCGACGTCGAGTAGGACCCGTCGCCCCTCTGGGCCGTGATTATCCCGCTGCGTTCGATGAAGTTGGAGACATTGGGCCCGGCCTCCAGTCTCGTAAAGGTGCGACCCCGATCGGCGCTGATCATCGGACCGTTGAGCTCCGTGCCGATCAGCAGCCGTCCATCCGGCCCGACGATCGCGCCCAGGATCGAGGCGGGTTGCCCTTCGCCGTCTCGGACTTGGGCCCACGTTCGGCCCGCGTCCGTGCTGGCGTACATGGGCCCGAAGCCGTTCTTGGCGTCCGTGCGCTGGACGGAGAACATCGCGTACCGGAGGCTGCCGGGTCCCACCAGCAGCCTGGGCGCGGACAGCAGTTTGTCCGGCTTGGGGAATCGTGACACCGACCAGGTACGGCCACCGTCGCGGGTAGTGGCCAGAGCGGGGACATCGCCCCGGGCGATGCCGGAGATCCATCGGGTGCCGTCAGGGGCGATCGTGGACTCCGACGAGCCGTGGATCTGTTCCAGCGGCACGTTGGGCATCTTCAAGCGCATGCCGGTGTCCGGGTCGATCACCGTCAGTTCGCGGCTGTCGCAGTTCGTATCGCCACAACGAGTGTGTAGACGCCCGGCGGCTGGGATCTCGGCGACGTTTCGCGCAACGGAGTCCGGTGCCGAACGCCACGTACGGCCGGCGTCGATGCTCACCCACCACTTTCCGCGGTCTTCGATCACGACGGTATCTGTGGTGACGGCGTGCAGGTCGGCGCTATAGCCCTCGGGCGGTGCAACCTTCGCCAACGGAAGCTCCCGATGCTGATAGCTTCGACCACCGTCGATGCTGACGGCCAGTCCGTACGAGCAAAACTGCTTACCGTCGGGGCATGTCGCGGTCAGCGCGAACCCGTGGTCGCGGTCGACGAATTCGACGAATAGGGCATCGAATCGCGTCCCGTTCACCTCGCCGGCGTCCACTTCGGTAACGGCATTGTCGACGTACGTCGCGTCCGCTGCCACCGCGGCGCTAACCCGGCTGACCTTCTCGTCAGATGCCGCGTGTCTAACCGAAACGCCAATCGCCGCCAACAACGCCGCCGCGATGAAGGCGCTACCAGCTCGGCGGCGCCACCTATCTGCGGTCTGCGGCCACCGGTCAGACGATAGCCCGTCATGGGGCGGGTTGGCCTCGCTCCAAACGATCAGCTCGCGGTGCGGCGTGGCGGGCATACGCCATCTCCTTTCGGTAGGTGTATGAATGATCGACACCGCCGGGACGAGACAGGTTCCAAATTAGAGGATGCCTGATTCACGTACCTGGTCGGTTATGTGGTTTTAGTCGTCCCGCCGGGTTGGGGTGGTTTCGGGTGGTGAGGCGTTTGGTGAGGTTGTCGATCGTGGCGAGGGTGATCATGCTGGCGGAGTTGTCGGGTCGGGCTTCGTAGTCGCGCACGAGTCGCCGCTGGTGCATGAGTCAGCCGAGGGTGCGTTCGACGACCCAGCGGCGTTTGACGACGCTGAAGCCTTTGACCTGTGGGTCTTTGGTGACGGTCTCGACGTCGACGCTGAGTTGGGCGCCGTGTTTCGACGACGCGGTTTTGGAGCCGCGTCGACCCAGGTTTTGGTCTCCGTGGGGTGGGTGGTGGTGCCTGGTGGCGACTAGTCGAACGTGTCGATGCGGCGGCCTGACCGAGGACCGTCTACGACGTCTACGGCACCGCGTCCACGCCTGCCCAGAGCTGGCCGGCATCCTCGCTGACCACCTCGGGCCGACCTTGTTCGCTGCCAGCCTTGGGTGGCGGAGGGTTCCGAGACCGCGACGGTTTCGGGGCGACGCCGTCGGGCACAAGGGGTCGCGATGATGGCGGCGGCCCCGCAAGTGTTGCGGAGGCTATATCGCCCTCGACGGTTGACCCTGACGCAGCGTCAACCTTTCAGCATGGTTGACATGACTACGAGAACCAGTGCGATCGAGGTAACCGGACCCGGCAAGTCCTACAGCGCCGATCGTAAGAGGGCCGACGGAAGCCGTGGGACGATGCGGCAGTTCACGGTTCACCACGACGATGTCACGATCCCGATCTATCGCGGCGGACAGGGACGACCGCTGGTCCTGTGCCCCGGGCTAAACTCGACACACGCGGATCTGCATGAGCTGATTGAGCTGCTGCAGCGCGACTACGACGTGGTGACCTTCGACCTGCGGGGCCACGGCCTCGCCTCGGCCGCCGACCGGTACTCCTTCAAGGCGTTTCTCAGCGATCTCGTCGCCGTGATGGCGGAACTGGGACACCTCGACCTGCCCGCGGCACCCGTGCTTGTGGGGTACTCGCTCGGTGCGGACCTGGCCGTGCACTATGCCTCCGAGCACCCAGGCACCGTCGCCGAGCTTGTTCTCATCGACGGGGCAAACCCGGTGCCTGAACCATTCATTACCGAGGCCCTCGCGCCGCAGTTCCGCGCAATGTGGGAAGACCTGACGATGCAGCAGGAGGCCGTGCGGGGCACCGCGCGTCAGGTGCTGCTCACTGCCGAGGAGATTCTCGACCTGAACATCGAAATCGATGCGGTGCGGTCGGGGATCCTTGATCGGTACAGAAAGATCGACCAGCCGATCAGCATGATCATGTCGACCTCGATGGCCGGTGACAGCGGCGAAGTGCATGCGCTGAGGCTCAATCAGAACTGGCGGGCCGGCGTCGAGCGGCTTGTCCGCGAGCAGCCGCAGATCACCGCGTCCTGGCTCGATGCCGACCACCGGCTGGTCTTCACTCGCGCCCCGGAAATTGCCCGAATCATCCGGAGTGCACACAGCGCAGCGGGCGAGGCCGACTCGATGAACACGCCGTAGGAGACTGGTGCGATGCTGACCATCGGTGAGCTGGCGTCGTACGCCGGAGTGACGGTACGCGCTGTGCGGCACTATCACGCCAAGGGATTGCTGCCAGAGCCCGAACGGGACCACTCCGGCTACCGCAGGTACGACGCCGGCGCCGTGGTCGAGCTGATCAAAATCCGGATCCTCGCTGAGGCCGGGGTCCCACTGGCGCGGGTGCGGGAGCTGCTACAGGCGGACGAGGTGGAGTTCGCCGCAGCGGTTGGCGATATCGACAGCCGGCTGCGGGCCGAGATCCGGCAGCGGCAGCGGCACCGGGCGCAGATTGCCCGGCTCGCCGTTGGGGACAACCTGGCGCTGCCCCCGGCGGTGGTCGAGTATCTCGACCGATTGCGGGCGTTCGGGGTCGACGAGCGGATCGTCCAAGCCGAACGCGACGGCTGGATCCTGCTGGCCGCGCACTCACCCGAGCGGGTCCCCGAGTGGATAGCACGAAAGCGGGAGCAGATCGCCGACCCGCAGCTCACGGACTTCTTTCTCAGCCTGAGTCAGGCTCTCGACCGGACCGCCGACGACCCGCCGTTGGTCGAGCTAGCCGAAAAACTAGCCGCCTACCTCACGCGGCTGGCGGAAGAAGAGGGCGAGGACTACGTTGACGACACCGACATCGAGCCACCGCTGGTCAAGCTGATGGACGAACTGGCGTTCGACACTGTGCCGGGGGCCCGTCGGCTGATCGAGTTGCTGCGGAAACGAGGTTGGACCGGATGGACCAAGCTTGAGCGCGTGAACCGAGCACGGGGTGCCGCCGAGACACCCCATGAAGCCCGTGCGGTGGAGCGGTCCCAGATCCGGATGCGCGCTTAACCCCACGCCGGAACCGTCCACAACTCTTGACAATTCCTCCGACGTGGTGGGTGCGATCCTGCAGCCGTGGTGGTCGCGGGCGAGGCCGGTGAACTGGTAGTTCAGGTCGGTGAAGATGCCTTCGGTGCTTTAGGCGGCGAAGGAGCCGTAGACGGTGCGGTACGGCGGGAAGTCGTGGGGCAGGTAGCGCCAGGCGATGCCGGTGCCGGTTGACGTACAGGATGGCGTCGAAGATCTCGCGCAGGTCGTGGGTGGGGGCGCGGCCACTGACGCGGCCCAAGAAGGTGGACACGCGGCCCGCAGAACGAGCTGATTGGCCCCCATGACACTGGGAGCTGAAGCGGGAGAGGTAGTCATAGATCACCGCGTCATCAGCCGCAATCAACGCCAGCGCACCCGGAGCGGCATGAGGGTGCACTCCGACGCGACCTCGGACGAGGGGGTGGGAGTCAGTGCGGTTGCGTTGGTGGTTGCTCGCTGGTCCAGCTTTGCTTCAGGTGGTCGATGAGGTCGAGGAAGACAGAGAAGGCGTGGTCGACGCGTTCGCGGTCGTTGGTGGCTAGGAGATCGAGTTGCAGGCCGCGTGCCTGGGCCACGATCATCGATGCGATCAAGGGCGCTTGCTCGCCGGGGCATCCTTCCGCCAAGACCAGCCGCTGCATGAGCCCAAGCGCGTCGTGCATTGCTTGCTGAAGGAAACGCTCGTAGCGCTCCGGCTCTCGTGTGGCCTGAGCGAAGACCTCGAACAACAAGCGATAGACCGGCAGGCGGTCCGCGGTCGTCGTCCGCCGCCACCACGAGCCGAGGTCGGCCAGGCTGCCGGATGAGTCGGCTAGGCCGGCCGCGTCGGCCAACCGCTGGCGAAGCACATCGGTCACCTCGATGAGGAGGGCCTCCTTTGTGCCGAAGTGGTGCAGCAGAGTCCCGTGGCTGACCCCTACTGCCTCGGCCAACGGCCGCATCGCCAGATCCGCTAACCCGTGCGCGAGAACGTAGTTGACCACGGCATCGAGTAGTTCGGGCCGTCGGTGCTGGTAACGCAGACGCCGACCGTCTACGTGCTGCGCGCTCATTCGTCTCAGGGTACCCACCCCCAAAGTAGCTTGACCATATGGTCAAACTACTTCTAGCGTGGTCGACATGACCCCTGAGATCACCCGCCTGCACCACGTCGGTCACGTGGTCCGCGATATGTCCGCCGCGCTCAGGCTGTATCGACGGCTAGGGTTCGCGCTGCCCGCGCCGAGTTATCCCGCGATGGTGCCGCAGGGCGGAGGCACACTCGAGCCGTTCGGCGCAGCCAACACCCACGCCGACTTTCCTCAGGACTTCGTCGAACTGGTGACCGTCGTCGACGCCGACGGCGTGGGTACTCGAGTGCCGGCCGACGCGCGACTGGTCCCGCTGAACGCCCCGCCCACCGTGCTGCCATCGCTGATGGAGCGGATCAACGCCACCAGCGCCAACCTGTCCGACTGTCTGGACCGGTACGAGGGCCTGCACATCCTGATGCTGTCCTCGTCCGATATCGAGGCGACCGCAGCTCGTCTCACGAACTCCGGGGTAAAACACGGCGGGGTCAACACCGTGCGACGCCCAGTAGGCCCCCAAGTCGAAACAGTCCGATATCTAGAGATCGACGGCGTTCAACCTGGCGTGGAGGCCGAAGGCAGGATCGGTGTCGCTGCGGATCTGGATCCCGGAATCCAGAGCTCCCGCGCGGCCGACCATCCCAACGGTGCTGTCGGTCTCGTCGGCGCTACGCTCTGCATCGCCGACCCTGAGTTGGACGCGATCCGGACACGCTACGAGGCTTACCTTGACCGCACACCCAAGGCCAACGGACGTGGGTATGTGTTCGATCTCGGTGCGGCAACACTGACCCTGGTGCCGGCATCCCGCCTCGCCGAGGCTCTGCCCGGACAGCAACCACCGGCACTGCCCGCCCTCGTTGCCTACACGGTCGAAGTCCGCGACCTAGCCGCGACGAAGAACCTCCTCCAGACCAACAAGGTCCCGCTGTGTCGAGCAGCATCCGGAGAGCTCTTCGTGCCAGTCGCCGCCGCGATCGGAACGGTGATCGCCTTCCGTTGAACCGACAGAAACACCCCTACGTCGTCCGGCAAACCAACGCACTCACCTCGGCAGATCAGCATGATCGACAGGGAATGTCTGGGTTGCGCTACGTAGCGCTCGGATCGCGGCAGAGGCGGATGGTGGCCGTAGCGCTGGGACGGTGTTCAGGTTGCGTTGCTACGGGCTACGGCAAAGCACAGGCCGGCCATGATCAGTGCGTACGGGCCCCAGAAGTATCGCACCCAGGTGCTTGAGGAGGCGACGTTCATCAACGCGCCGAGAAGCAGGAGCCCGAAGAGGAGCCATGTGCCCCAGTGGGCCACGGCCTCGGGCATGGCGAGCATTCCGAACCCGGCCCGACGAATCACGAGCTGAAGTTCGTCGTCAACGACCGTTCCTGAGCGCTGATCCGGTCCCAGTCGCCAGCAACCACATCCATGCCGCTGACGCGCCCGGACACCCCACCCGCCACCGACCCGCCGGCCACGACGTCCACATCGTCACCGCCGCTACCAGCAACAAGCCGAACAGCAGCACCAAGAAGACGAAAACCTCGAATAGCCCGAGGCCACGACGCACAGGTTGAAGATCAAGCTAGCCGACTACCTGGACCCGATCCTCGAGGAGTCAACGCCGATCAGGACCTTGCCACCGTGTGGACAACGACATTATGGCCGCACTCTAGTGACCGAGTGGCCAATACCGCCCCACATCGGTCTGTTCGAAAATTCATAATAATCGATCTAGCGACCCTCGAAGGAGAAGCATGCGAAAAGTCACTTGGCTCCGCCGGCTCGGCCTCGTCTCAGCAGCAGTGGCGCTCGGCCTGGCAACCACACCCGTGGCCGCGCATGCCGACGACTATGACACCCCCCGCAGCGCCACTGTCGACGGGGCGGGCAACACCTATGCGGCCGGGAAGGCAGCGGCCGAACAGCGGGCCCGGGCAGCCGTCCTTGCAGTCGGCCACGACTGCAAGGACGGGCAGTACTATACAATGCTGATCTATATGTCCCCCGGTGGCGGCACGTGGGTCTTCCGCTCCACCCACCAGGCGATGTGCGTCGACTGATCAAGTGTCGGCCTGATCGGCCTCGGGCCGCGTCCCGTCGGCTGGTGTAGATCGTTTACGTGCGGCTCTGCTCGGTGTTCAGTGTGTCGGTGGTTGCCGTCCGAGCATGCCGGCGATGACGTCGAGCTGCTCCCGGACGTGACCGACGCCGGGCGCGGGCTGAGCCGGTTCCGGTTCGGTCACGAGCCGAGGCGCTGTGGCCCGGGGCCGACTTCGCGGACGACGGTGTAGGTAGGGGCGCCGCTCATACGGGCTTCCGCCTCGCCGGACAGGCCCTCCAAAGCTTTGCGGATGGCGGCCATGCGGCCTTCGGTGTCCGAGGTCTCCACAAAGTTGCGGTAGTCGGCCTCACTGGCCCAGTGCACGATGTTGTACACGCGGGTGCCGTCGGTACTGACGTGGAAGCGGGCCGACCGGTAGCCGGGATAGAAACGTACCCACCGTTCCTGAATCTCCGCGAAGGCATCCACCAGCTCCCGCTGGGTGTCAACGCTGTCGACGGTGTAGTCGATAATCGAGTAGAAGCCGTCCGTGCTCACGTAGATGCTCCTCGTCAATCGGGCTTGCTGGCTCATCGTGCAACCTCAACCACAGTTGAGATCAAGGGCGTTGAACACAGGAAACACCGACAGCACGTGCTCAGCGATCGAAGATGCGCACCTCGCAGGCGTGTCGATACGCAGGCGGCCGACCGGTGGACCTGGATGATCATTGCCCCTACGCTCAGCTGCGACTCGCCCGCCCCCTCGCCGCGGACCTGCGCCGCCTTTGGGGGCGGGCAGCGCCACCCGAGCGGCTTACTCCTGCTCGCGTCCGCCGAGGGTTTCGGAAACCTGGGCCCACGACCGCGCTGCCGGCCGGTGCACAGAAAGCGGGCAGGCGTAGTCCGAATGGCCACCCGGATCACGCAACCGCAGATCAGCACCCCGCTGCGACGTCGGCAAACCCCCTAACCGTGCCACTGTTGTCACGGTTAGTGACATGCGTGGGTTCAGATCAAGCTGAGATCGCGTCGACTGGTGGGAGCGACGTCCGTGTGCCGGTACGCCTTTCGATGATGCCCCTCTGGCTCGGTGCCTGGCATGTCAGTCTTCCCGGACGTATGCCACCGCGATCTCAGATTGCACGGTCCAGCCAAGGGCGCGGTACAGGCGGCGTCCGTCTTCGGTAGCGACGAGGATGCCGGTAGCCAGTTCGTTGCGCGCGGCATGGTCGCTCAGCGCCCGCATGACAGTGGTGCCGAGCCCTCGGCGCCGGTGCGCCGGCGAGGTTTCCACCTGGTCGATGACGCCGCACTTGCCGGCAGGTGCCAGGCGGCCGGAGGCAGCCGCGGTGCCGGTGGCGTCGACGACTGTCGCAACGACGACCTCGCCGTCCGTCGCAACTCTGGTCTCGTACGGACTCGGGGGCTCGACGGCACCTACCGTGAACTGAGCGGTCATCAGGTAGCCGCTGCTTTCCATGGTCCAGCGTGTGGACAGAGCACCACGCAGATCGGTAGCGCATCCACTGACCTTGATCCAGGTTCCAGGTGCGGTGACCTGCCGGTCGAGGGCCTCAAGCAAGTCGGTGTCCCAGGTGTGCAGCACGTACCGGACTCGGTGCCCGGGTCTGCCCACATCGGCTCGGAAGCCACCCTGGACTTCAACGGGACCGGGCACACCACGGGAGACGGCCCAGCCACGACCCCACGCCATGACCAGTTCGGGCATGGTGATCTGAGCACTGTGGGTAAGTGTCGGACACGTTCTTCCGGCATCCAGGAACACGGAGGTGTCGGGTTCGTCGATCATCACCAACATTATTGCAAGTCATGTGCAACAAGACCACGGAAGTGTCGGGCATCACGGAGGGTTCCCACGCGTTCTTGCCCCGCGCACTGTCATCGGCAAAGCCGCGAGCGTTTACTCCGTCCCGGAGGCCATGTCCGCGGCGAGGATGTAGTCGGGGTGCCGGTCGAGGTTCTTGCGGGCCCGGTCGTAGCGCATGGTGGTCCTCGGGTCGGCGTGGCGGGCGGCGATCTGCACGTCGGGCAAGGGCTCCGGACGAGTCTCGATGCGACGGAGGTCGCGCAGGCTGACGCCGGCGTCGAGCATGGTCGTGACGAAGGTGTGGCGCGGCATGTGCGGGTGCATCCTCGGCATCCGGATCCCCGCCGTGTGGGCGAGGTGTTTGAGTCGGCGGGTCGCGGCGTGCCGGTCCATCCGCCCACCATGGATGTTGCGCAGGATCGGCCCGGCGGTGTGCTCGTCGACGGCCCGGTCGATGGCTCGGGCCACTGCAGGTGGCAGCGGGACGAGGACGACCTTGCCGCCTTTGCCGCGGACGCGTAGGACCCGGTGGCCGTGCCCCTCGCCCAGGTCGGCGATGGTCGACCCGCAGGCTTCGACGATCCGCAAGCCGAGCAGGCCCAGGAGCGCGACGAGGGCGAAGTCGTTCGGGTTCGAGGACTGTCGGGCGGTGGTGATCAGGGCCTCGAACTGCAGATGCGCAGTCCGAGGGTCGGTGACTCGGCCGGCACCGTGGGCCGGCGGAGGTCGTCGGCTGGCGAGTGCTCCGCCGACGGCGTCGATGACGCAGGCCCGGTAGAAGCCCACCACGACGGAAAGTCGGCGGGATACGGTCGAGGGCTGGTGACGGCGTACGTCTTGCAGCCAGCGCATGTACCGCTCGATGTCCACCGCGCCGCAGTCAGCGGGTCCGGGTCGTGGTCGGCGCACCAGCGCAGGAAGACGCGCAGGTCGGAGTCGGTGTGCACGCGAGTCTGGCCACGGTAACGGCCCAGGAAGGCCGACACCTCGGCGCGCACAACGAGTTGATCGGCCAGTACGACAGGGGAAGCGGAAGCAGGAGAGGCAGCCATACATCACCGTGCGCCACCACCGGCGATGAACACCAGCCCGCCCGGAGCGGCATGTCAGTACGGACCCGCGACGCGGCGCTCGGGTGGTTGCGTATGCCGCTCAGCGATTGATTCGTTCCTGGACCCAGGCGAGCATCGTGCTGCTGTAGTCGGAGCTGATGGCCTTGAGGGCGTCGGCCCCGCCGACGGTCGGCAGGTGAGTGCAGCCGGCAAGCCGGTGGATGGTCAGGTCGCTGGTAGCGGCGGCGCGCCGCCATACGGCGATGCTGTCCTCGGCGGGAGTCCATTCGTCGGCCTCGCCGTAGAACAGCAACGTCGGACAGCGCACCTGCGCGATGACCGGCTCCGGATCGTAGTCCATATCGTCCCATGTGCCGGGATGGCTGTGCAGGTCGCGCGGGACGTACACGAGTGGAAACCACGGCCGGTCGGCGTACCGGTCGATGACCGCCTGAGCGGTTTCCCGGTCGATGTGCCCGCGTACGACGCTCTCGAGTGCTTCTCGCAGGTGGGTCAGGTCGGCCAGCTCCGCGCTTCCGTAGCCGTGTAGGAGCAGCTGCTGCGCCGTCCCGTACCGCATCTGGACCGCCGGGCTCACACCGCTGCTGGCCACCAACACGAGGAAAGAGACCAACTCGGGCCGACGGGCCGCGACCGCGGAGGCGGGCCAGGTGCCCTGGCTCCAGCCCCACAGGCCCACCGGGACGTCGCCGATGCGTCGGCGCACCTCCGCGATAGCCGCCACGCCGTCGTCGGCCTGGACGGCGTACGGCACGTCGCCCTGCTCACGCGGACGACGGTCGAAGCGCAGCACCGCCACGCCGGCCGCAGGAAACGCACGCGCTACATGCTCGTACAGGAAATACGAGCGCTGCGGCATGCCAGAGCCGTGCAGGACGACGACCGCGCCACGCGCCGGCCTGTCCGGCGGCACGTCCAGCGTGGCTGGTAGGGGCACGTCGCCAGCATCGATGAATAGCTCCATGCGGCGAGTCAATCAGTCACAGAAAACGACGCTGTTCCCAGCCTGAGCGGTGTGATTCGGCCATCAAAGTTGAGCGCCCAACCGGGTGTTCGGCCTTCCACGCACCGACATGCACTGTCACCGGAACGTCCGAGAGCGCCGCCGATCAACAACATCTGACGCAGCGCAGCGATCGGACCGCGGCAGAAGAGGTCGTCGTCTTCGTTACCTATCCCGACCTCGTCAGGCGGAAAGAAAGCTCTTCCCCCAAGGTGGGTAAGCGAAAGAGGGCGGGTTGTCCTTCGGTCAGGGAGCGAGTCGCTGGCCGGGCAGAAGCGTCCAACGTCTGCGCTCCGCGGTTGACGAGCACGGCGAGGGCCGGCGCGGTCTCGGGGCCGAGGCTCCCACCACCCTGACCCCGCAGCTCGTTAGAACTCGGCGGACATGTCCAGGAACGAACCGGCCACGAACAGGGTCAGGGCGGTGATCCGTACGGGGAAGCCGTCCTGATTGCGGCCGAGCGCGCGCAGGAGCACGACGAACACACCGTGGCTGACCCGCGCCTGAAATGCGGCCAGGACCCAGACGGCGTTCGTTGCCGCGACCGCCATGGCGCCGAAGATGATCGCCATGGCGACGGCCAGCGCGGTTACCACGCCCGGCGCACCCTGCCCCGTGAGCAGGGCGGCGCCGATGGCGAACGGCAGGCCGAGCACCCCGATGCTTGCGCCGGTCACGAAAATCCGCTGGGCCCGCCGCTGTATGCCGTCGCGGGCAGCCGTGTAGGCGGCGAGTGCATTCGTGGCTAGTTCGTCGGCGCCGACGCAGTCGGCCAACAGTGGATGCGCCCGTCGCTCGAAATGCCCGGCGGCCACGGCATGATCGGTTCGCTCGCCGATGAGGCCCTCTCCGGACAGGTCCGCGCGGGTACGGGTCGCCCAATGGTGGTACTGGTCCGGTGTGAAGAACCGCTCGCTGCCGGGCGGCGGTCCGAGCCCGGAGGCAGCGTGGACCCCCATCTGGTAGGCGAGCCCGGCTACCGACCGCGATGCCGTGAGTTCGTCTTTCCGGCCGAGCATCCGGTCACGCCGCGCCCCGGCCCGCTCAGCCGCCGCCTTGAGGCGCGTCGCGCCGAGCACGTCGAGTACCGCGACCAGACCGGCGAGCATGAGGAACGCCTTGCCCAGTAGCACCACCGAGACAGGATATCGACCCTGGCGAGCGGGCCGACCTGTCGGTAGCCGTCCTGGCCGGCGTGCCGGACCTGCCACGAAACGACCCCCAGCAAGTGCCCGGCCTCGGGTGTGTCCTTTTCCTGAGGGAAATCACCGAGATGGCTCTGGCCAGCTATTATGCGGCTCCGGCAGCGAGCGGCGCCCTCTGGAGCCATCTGTGAACGTCGCTTGCGACGCCGACCAGCGCAGACACGGACCGGTCCTCATGATCAACAGTCGGCGGCCGTGCTGATGTGGATACCCTCAGCAAGCTGGCGCAGCAGTTCCGCACGTACGTCCGCCGGTAGCCGGCTGGCGGCGCGTGATTGACGCACTCTCATCGGCATTCAGGGTGCCAGGTGGCGCGAGCGTCGACCACAGACTGTGATGGTCTCCCGTGGGCCAGCGCACACGTTCGGCGGCAGATGGTTGCGCGTCGCCGCCGTTCCTGCCGGTGAGAGATTACGATCGTGGAGCCGGCGTCCGACGAGTACGCGGGCCGCTGACGTCCCGATTTACCGGTGCGGCCCGGGTGCACTGACGGACGGTTCCAGAGCCCGACGTGTCCCTTAGTGGGCATCTGATGCCGGTTGATACCGATCTCGGCTGTTGTTACCGTCGGTCGGCTGCGGCCGTTGAGGCGGTATGAGTGCTCGTCGTGCGTACCGCAGTGACCTGTCCGATGCCCGCTGGGCTTTGCTGGCACCGATCCTGGCCGAATGGCGGCAACGGCGGGTCGGGTTGGGCATCGCGCGGGTGCGGCACGACCTGCGCGAGATCGTCAACGCGATCCTGTACGTCAATCGGACCGGGATCGCGTGGGGGTACCTGCCGCATGACTTCCCGCCGTACAAGACGGTCTACGACTACTACGCCAAGTGGGAGGCCGACGGTACCGCTGAGGCGATCCACGACGCGTTGCGGGAGAAGATCCGCGTCGCGGCCGGACGCGACCCGGCGCCCAGCGCGGCGATCATCGACTCGCAGAGCGTGAAGACCTCAGGCAACGTGCCGGAGTCGTCGCAGGGCGTCGACATGGCCAAGAAGATCAAGGGCCGTAAGCGGCACGTCGCGGTGGACGTTCTCGGGCTGTTGCTGGTCGTGCTGGTCACCGCTGCCGGTGTGCAGGACTCGGCTGGTGGGCGGCGGGTCTTGGACGAGCTCGCCCCGGCGCATCCGGCCGTAGTGAAGGCATGGGTTGATGGCGGATACAACGAGCAGGTGGTCGCGCATGGCGCGGCGTGGGGCATCGATGTCGAGGTGGTGCGGCGAGATCCGTCCGCGGTGGGGTTCACCGTCCTACCTCGACGGTGGTGCGTCGAGCGGACCTTCGGCTGGTTGATGACCCACCGCCGGCTGGCTCGCGACTACGAGACGCTGCCGCAGCGCTCTCGAGCGATGATCCTGTGGGCGATGACCGACGTCATGTCGCGACAGTTGACTGGTGATACAACGCCGTCCTGGCGTACCTGACCGGGACATGGCGCAAACCCGACCACGAAGAGGACGTGAGCTGCACGACCCGCGGGTGCGAGGCGCCGCCAACGCCTCCTGGACGTCGGCCGGGCCCCGGCTGCCTCCTGCCGGATGTGGCTACTCGTACTCAGCGCAGGTCCGTGGCACGCACACACCTGGCTGGACGGGGCGCGTCGATGCCGAACCGGGCGTACTGGTTCAGCGGTTCCTGATCGGTGAAGTCGGCCAGGTCCGCGATCTGGGACAGCACGTTGGCTTCCCAGCGGGCATACGAGCTGGGCTCGTCCGTGTATAGGTCTGCTTGTGCACCACACCAGACTCCAGCGTCAGAACCCTGGACAGGGCATCAACCCGATCGGTGACGACGGGGGTTGCGTTGCCATCCTGCCGCCAGAGCGTCAGAGTGTTGCCGTGCTCGGTGATGAGCTGGCGTAGCTGCTTGTCGGCTGCCCGGATCTTGGCGTCGTGTCGGCTGCGAGGGTGAATGGGTGGCGCAATCGATGCATCGCCACCTCACCGCAGTCGGATGCACGGGGCGCGGGCTTCTCGTCTTCCGCGGTGCACGGAGCAAGAAACTGTGCCATGCGACCGTAGGCCGCGGCAGGGGTCAGGCTCTGCAAACGCGGAGCGCCGGCAACCGGGTGCCGGCTGGGGCCGAACCTGTCGACGACCGTTGCCGGGTGGTTGTCGGGTGTACGCGGTGACGTGGTGATCGCGGTCATGTTATGCCTTCCTGGAACGGCACGTCGCAGGGAAGGCACGGGCCGCAGGCCACGAGACATCACAAAACGAGCCTGAACAAATGATGCTAGATGCGCCGAACGGCGGCCTGCTGAACCAGTCAGGCCGCCTGCGGCAGTGCGTGGATTAGAGCGAGCGGATATCCGACGCCTGCGGGCCCTTCGGGCCCTGGGTGATGTCGAACTCCACCCGC
The DNA here is from genome assembly GCF_004348355.1 of Micromonospora sp. KC721. Taxonomy (NCBI): domain Bacteria; kingdom Bacillati; phylum Actinomycetota; class Actinomycetes; order Micromonosporales; family Micromonosporaceae; genus Micromonospora; species Micromonospora sp. KC721. The sequence goes on from NZ_SMJY01000008.1 coordinate 25,423, forward strand.
TGGTTCTCCTCAAGACTGCGGAAGCCACTCGCCGAGATTGCGGAGAAATGGGCGAAAACGTCGGCGCCGCCGCCGTCCTGGCTGATGAAGCCGAAGCCCTTGTCGCCGTTGAACCACTTCACGGTACCTGTAGCCATGTCTGCTCCTTCGCAGGCTGTTGGAGCCCGCACTGTGCGGGCTCGCGCGCCGCCGCGTTGATCACCCGCGCCGGAACCGACACGAAAACGAAAAAAAGCACCTGGGTGGGTTTTGGTTAACCCATCAGGCGCCGAAACGTCTACGGAAATCAAAACTGCAACTGGGCAACCATAGCACAGACCCTGGCGCTCGCCGCAGCTTCGTACGTGCGGCCTCCGTCATAGCACTGCACCGCGAGGCGCGACTTCGATCGCTGCGACGCCTCGGCCGTAGAGCACGACGAGCCGGTCGCCGTGCTTAGTGCGCAGCTCTGCGGAGTCCTGCGCCAGCGTCGAGATCACGTGTTCCACAAGCTCGTCCTCATCGGAGACGTCCGGTTTGTCGTACGTGACGTCCATGCGGTCGCCGCCGATGAGCCGGACGCGTAGCACCGTAGTTGCCATGTCATAGAAGCTAGTCGAGTGGGGATGCCAGGGACAGGGGCGCTGTCGCGGGCTCCTCCAGTCGAGTCGGGCAGCAGCTCAACCCAAGGTGCAACGACTGTTGCGGGTCCCAGACAGGCGAGGCTCGGACGATGGGCGACACTCGGGCGGACGTGGCAGTGGACACGAGACGAGGTCGTGTCGATCCTCACCGAGGGAGCCACATTGATCGCCGCCGGAACCAGCTCGCTGAGCTGGCAGCGGCAGCGCTGCGGGTAGTGTGCGTAGAGTGGGTGGTGAATCGGTTCGTCAACGTCGTTGGCGGGCCAGCGCCTACCGGGCGTGCTGCCAGCGCGGTCTCGACAGTGTCCACAGGGCAGCTTCGAGGTGTGAGGGACGGGCGTTGGCAGACTATCCGACCGCCACCGACAGTTCAGTATGCTGACAGACGATGCCGCATCCGTTCAAGGCGACGACCAGCTACGCGCGTCGGCGTCCCGTCAGCGACATGCCCAGGTCGTCAGCCACCGCATTGCCGGAAACAATCAGCAATTCTCCCCAGCGCGGTAGGACGAGGCCCTTGCGGCCGCAGGTGGGCGGCCAGTCTGACTGGCCTGATCGAGTGAGACCGAACCACAGGAGAAGTACATGACTTTCGTGTTAGCCCCGCCCGCGGTCTCTCCGTCACCATTGCGCGAGCCCGCCAAGACTCTTCGCGAAAGAGGGGCAGACAGTTTTCACGCCGCGCTCGCCGCGGTCCTGACCAGCGGGCTCGAGAATGCTCTTGAAACGGGTGACCACCCGAGAGCGATCAGCTTCATCAACCGCGGCTTCGCAGAAGGAAGTCCGAAGTTGGGCTGCGACCTCCTCTGCCGGGCAATTGCGGTCGTCGGGACAGCCCGAACGTGGACCGTGCAGCTCGCGCCCCCACGCTCACCGTAGGTGCTCGTCGATCACCCGCCAGATTTAGCCGCGCTCGAAGACCTGGCCGAAATCCTTGCGCCAGGTCGACCCGCGATCCTCAGACGCCTCCAACGACCCTTGATCCGATCGGGCTCGACGTCAGCGATGACCGCTGGAACATGTCGGGACCCTCGCGATTCAGGATCCAATGCGAGCCGTCAACGTCGGCGGCGGTGGCCTCGGTCTTGGACCACCACAGGCAGGTCGACTTCGACGTGTCCCGGCTGGGCAGGTGCTCGATGGATGGTGAGCCGGATGACCGTGCCGGCGATGATCGGCAACGTCCCGCCGTGGCCCACCCAGCCGGCCCGGCGGGTCAGCCGCGGATGCAGCCGATCTGGGTCTGGGCCCGGGCCTGGCCGTAGATGCGGGTGTCGGTGACCGTGACCGCCTGCTCGGCGCCCCAGGTGCCGGGTCGCAGAAGGCGAACTCGCCGCCGTGCTTGGCCGGCCGGCCGCCCTGTGGCTGATGGACCGGTGGCGGGCACGTGGCAACCTTGCAATGCTCATTCGCGTCGCTCGGGAGGCCGTCCTGGACTTTCGCGACGTCCGGGTAGCCGCCGACCCACGAGCGTGCGGAAAGCCCGTAACAGTCTCTGTTGCCTGCTCGACGCCGACCGGGTGCGCAAATTTGGCACCAAGGGGTCCTGTCATCGAAACGACCCAGCGTTCAGCCTCACCCCCAGGCCCGTCACGCAGCGTAACGCCCGGTTGGTGGCATGACCGGGTGTTGGATCTTGATCCTCGAAGGCTTGGCGCCGCTGGCCTCACTTTGGCGGCGACCAGGCATTGACCTGAGCGTAGGACGGTAGGTTCGGTCGTATGGCGAGGCCGTCCCGGACGGCTGCCGCCGTGTCTACGGACGCGGCCATGGCGGCGCGGAAGAGCAGGGAGCCGGTGCTGACCCGTCGCACGCCCAGGTCTGCCAGGGTGGCGATGGTGTGCCGGACGGGCAGGAACAGGACGTTGACCGGCACGTCGACCGCTGCCACGACGGCGGCGATGTCGGCCGGCTCCGCCAGGCCGGGAACGAACACTCCGTCGGCGCCGGCGTCCGTGTAGAGCCGCACCCGGCGCAGCGTTTCGGCGAGGTCGCCCGGTCGCTGCCAATGGGTGTCGGTCCGGGCGTTGACGAACAGCTGCGGTACCTCCTGCTTCACTGACCGGATCAGTGCCGCATGCGCCTCGGCCGGCTGCATGGCGTCTTCCATGTTGACGCCGACCGCACCGGCCGCGGCCACGGCGACTGCGGCGGTGACCGAACCGGCTTCGATGTCAACGGTGAGGTGGACCGGGAGCCTCGCCAGACGGCGGGTGAGACGCAGCGTCTCATCCTCGGTGGCGCCGGCGCCGTCGGGCAGGCCGGTTGCGGCCGCGACGCCGAGGCTGGTGGTGCCGAGCGCGGGGAAGCCGGCCTCGACCAGACAGCGGGCGGAGGCGACATCCCACACGTTCGGCAGGACGAGTGGTTCGCCGGTGCGGTGGAGTGCGGCGAAGTTCCTCAACTGGAGGCTCCTTCGACGAGGGCGAGGGCGTGTGCACGGCCGGGGCAGCGGCGTGACCCGGACCCGAACGCCAGATCGCCCGCCAGGCTCACCTGCACCACCTCGCCGGCTTCGACCGTGACGTCGCCGACGGTGGTCCTGACCAGCGCCTGCCGCTTGGTCGCCGGGACCGGCGGCTCGTCTCGCAACACGTCGCCGACGGGGCGGTGCCGAGTCCGTTCGATCAGGGCCATGGTGGGTTCGCAAGCCTGCACGAGCAGCCCGATGCGGGCTGCGGTCGACTCATCGAAGACGCCACCGAAGAGCGCAACCAGCCGGACGACCGCCGCGTCCGCCCTAAATTCATCGCCAGTTCCCGGCTGGTACGCCTGCGCGACATTGCGCACCAGGTCCACGACGGGTTCGCCGACGCCCATCTCCCGGGCGAGGGCCGCCACCGGATGCATCGGGCCGTAGCCTCGGAGGGACTCCAGCGCGATCGCGTCCAGGATCGCGATTGACATCGCGCGCCGGCGCTCGTGGGCCTCTCCGGTGCTGAACCGGCCGACCGTTGCGCGTAGCCAGGCGACTCCAGCGGACGCGGGTGGAACCGGCGGCACCACGAAGGCTGCGTCGTTCAGGAGGGCGAAGGCGGCGTCGCGGCCGTTGATCTGCTGCATGAGGCGAGGTTACGGCCGGAATCGTTCGGCGGCGGCCGAAAGGAAACGACCTAGGCTGGGCAGGTGATCTCAGCCTCGGACCTGGCGTCGCTCGCGGCTCTGCTGGCCGACGAGACCCGGGCAGCGATGTGCCTCGCGTTGCTCGACGGGCGCGAGTGGACTGCAGGCGAGTTGGCAGCGCACGCACGCATCGCGCCCTCCACAGCGACCGAGCACCTGCACCGCCTCATCGGCGGCGGGCTGCTCGTCGAGCGGCGCCAGGGCCGTCACCGATACGTACAGCTCGCCAGCGCCTCCGTCGCGCAGCTTCTCGAAGACCTGGCGGCCCGGATCGAGCACCGCCCGGCCTCGCCGCGAGGGCTGCGGGCGGTGACTGCGAACTCGGCCCTGCGACGTGGTCGCACCTGCTACGACCACCTCGCCGGACGGCTCGGTGTCGCGGTGACCGACGCGATGACCCACAAGGGGCTGCTGGACCAGACCAGCGGCTTCGCCCTCACCACAGCCGGCCAGGCCTGGCTCACCGACACGCTCGGGCTGAGTCCGGAGGACCTACGGCCAGGCAAACGACCCCTCGCACGCGGATGCCTCGATTGGACGGAACGGCGGCAGCACCTCGCCGGGTTAGCCGGGGCAAAGCTGTGTGAGACGTTCCTCGGCAACGATTGGGTGATGCGGATCGGGTCCGGCCGGGCGGTGCGGCTCACCCCAGATGGAAGAGCAGCGCTGCGGGCCCTCCTGGGACTCTCCGACGTCAATTGACCGGTGCGCCCAAGCGGCGGACGAACACCGCGCCGCAGAAGCTGCTTCCGCATGTGTCCCATGTCGTGATCGAAGCGGTCGAGCGATCGGCCGCGACGATCGTGTTGCGGGTACGGTCGTGGCCACGGGGGAGTCGGTGCCCGCAGCGCAGCAGCATCTCGGCGCGTGGGCACGGAACGCGCAGCCGCCACCGGCCGCGGCCCACGGAGCAGGGATGGGGGGTGGCGGGCCTGACTTCAGGCCCGCCACGCGGTTCGGCGGAGGAGTCGGGTTACTCGTGCGCGATTGCGCTCAGTACGTCGACCCGCGCTGCCCGGATCGCCGGTAGGGTCGCGGCGAACGCGCCAACGATCACGGCGAGTATCAGGTATGCCCCCATCTGCTCCCAGGGGAGTGCCACCTCGGTGAAGCCCTCCTTCCTCAGCGCTCGTACGACGGCCGCACCCAGCCCGCTGCCGACCGCGAGGCCGAGCAACGCGCCGAACACCGAGATCACCACGGCCTCGACGGTGATCATGCGCATCGCCTGTGCCCGGCGCAGTCCGATCGCCCGGAGCAGGCCGAGCTCGCGGGTACGTTCCAGGACCGACAGTGCGAGAGTGTTGACGATGCCCAGGACGGCGATGAGGATCGCCAGCGCCAGTAAGAGCTGGATCATGGCCAGGACGGTGTCGAACTGTCCGCTCTGCTGAGCGATGAACGTGCTGCGGTCGCCGACGGTGACCTCGGGGCTGTCGACCAGCAGCGCGTCGATCTGCTTGCGGATCTCGGTGGCGTCGGCGCCGTCGGCGAGGCGCAGGTACCCGAACGAGGGCTGGGCCACCCGGAAGTCGTGTACCGCTTCGGCGGGCAGGATCCACCCACCGACCCGGTACACATCGTCGTCGGTGTAGATGCCGGCCACGATCATGGTGCGGATGCCCCCGTGGGCAAGCCGCACCTGTACGGCGCTGCCGGCGTGCAGCCCCAGTTCCGTGGCGCGCTCGGCGTCGACGACCACATGGTCGGCCGGCAACGTCGCGAGCGTGCCTTCGATCGCCCGCAGCGGCAACATGCGCGTCATGGCCGCCAGGTCGGTGACCGCGTTGACCCGACTCGGCCTGCCGTTGATCATCGCGATGTCGCCGTACTCGCCGACGACCTCGCGTACCCCGCCGGTCTGGCGTGCGCGGTCCAACACCGCGGGGTCGAAGGTCGGCATCGAGTCACCCCCGGGCTCACCGGCAATGATCAGATCGGCCTTGACCCGCGTGTCGACCATCTTGGTGAAGCTGGCCGCCGCGGATTCGAGGACGACGTGCACCCCGGTGATCAGCGCTAGGCCGACCATCAGGGCGGCCGCGGTGATCGCGGTGCGCCGCGGGTTGCGAGCGGAGTTGAGCCGGCCCAGCTGGCCCGGTACCGACCAGGAGAACAACAGGCCCAGCATCGACACGACCGGCCGGGCGATCATCGGCGTCAGCAGCGCGACGCCGGAGAAGCTGACCAACACGCCGCCGAGGAGCAGCAACAGCGTGGCCTCGCCGCCCTGGCCCGCTAGTCCGAGCCCGAGCGCGGTACTCCCGATCGCGGTGGTCAGGGCGCCGGCGACGGCGAGGCGGGTCAGCGGACGGTCCGGCGCCGCGACCTCCCGCAGCGCCGCGACCGGCGGGATACGCGCGGCGCGCAGCGCCGGTAGCAGCGCCGCCACCAGCGTCACCAGGGTGCCCACCGCGAACGCGCTGATCACGGCCGACGCCGGAATCTCGATCGATTCCATGGGTAGGTCGGTGTTGCCGACATGCCTGAACAGGTACGCCAGCAGTGCCCCCACACCGATGCCCGCGCCCATCCCGAGCGCCGAGGCGACGACGCCGATGGCCAGCGCCTCGGCCAGCACCGACCCGATCATCTGCCACCGGCTGGCACCGATGGCCCGCATCAGCGCCAACTCCTTGACGCGCTGCGCGACGAGGATCGAGAACGTGTTGAGGATCAGGAACGTTCCGACGAACAGCGCCACTCCGGCGAAGCCGAGCAGCACGTTGTTGAAGAAGCTCAGCGACTGGCGGAAGCTTTCGGCGGCGGCGTCCTGCAGTTGCTTGCCGGTCTTGACGTCGTAGGCGTTGCCCAGCGTGGCGGAGAGCCGGTCGCGCAGCATGTCCGGCGTGACACCCGGTGCGGCCGTGACGACGATGGCGGAGTACACGCCCGTCTTGCCGAGCATCAGCTCCTGGGCGACCGGCTCGATGAACGACACCTCCTGGGCCCCGCCGATGGTGTCGCGGTTACCGCTGTAGCCGAAGATGCCGACGAGGGTGAACATCTTCTTCGGCTTCAGGGTCAGCACGCCCAGCCGATCGCCGACCTTGATTCCGGCGGCCGCGGCCAGGCTCGCGTTGACCGCGATCTCGTCGGCGGCCCGCGGCCCACGCCCGACACGCAGTTGGCGCAGGTCCGCCGTGCCGGTCCAACTGGTGCCCAGGCGCGACGGCCCGGACGTGGTGACGACCTTGCCGTTGGAGCCGATGACGCGCGCGCCGCTGGCGCTGACAGTGCCCGTGGCCTTCTCGACGCCGGGGATCGCGCGGACGTTGCCGACGAGTTCCGCCGGCACGGTGGCGGAGTTCTCGTCGGGCTCGCCGCCGGACACCGGGGCCTTGCCGCTGACGGCGACGTCGGTGCCCGCGTACACGCTGGCGGAGAGGCTGTCGAACGACGCGGCGAGCGTGTTGGTGAGGACGAACGCGCCGGAGACGAACATGACGCCGAGGACGACGGCCATGCCCGACAGGATCAGCCTCAGCTTTCTGGAGCGCAGGCTCTTGAGGGTCGCGCGCAGCATGGTCAGGCCCTCACGGTCTGGCTGGTGTCGGCCGGGTCGGTGTCGAGGCGCCTCATGGTGTCGAGGACGGCGTCGGCGGTCGGCTCGTAGAGCTCGGCCCGGACCTGCCCGTCGGCGAGGAAGACGACCCGGTCGGCGTAGGAGGCGGCGTTGGGGTCGTGGGTCACCATCACGATGGTCTGGCCGTGGTCGCGCACGGAGCGGCGCAGGAAGCCCAGCACCTCGGCGCCCGACCGCGAGTCGAGGTTGCCGGTGGGCTCGTCCGCGAAAATCACATCAGGGCGGGCGACAAGAGCGCGGGCGCAGGCGACGCGCTGCTGCTGGCCGCCGGAGAGCTGGCTCGGCCGGTGCGACAGCCGGTCGCCGAGGCCCACGGTCTCGATGACCTGGGCGAACCAGTCCCGGTCGGGCCTGCGGCCGGCGATCGACAACGGCAGCAGGATGTTCTCCTGCGCCGTCAGGGTCGGCAACAGGTTGAACTGCTGGAAGATGAACCCGACCTGGTCGCGGCGCAGCCGGGTCAGCTTGGCGTCGCTGAGCCCGGTGACGAGCATGTCGCCGATGTGCACTTCGCCGCGGGTGACGGTGTCGAGCCCGGCCAGGCAGTGCATCAGCGTCGACTTGCCCGACCCGGACGGTCCCATGATCGCCGTGAACTGGCCGCCGCCAAGATCGACAGTGACGCCCCGCAACGCCGCCACCTGGGCCTCGCCGCTGCCGTAGACCTTCCACACATCCACGGCGCGCGCCGCGATCGTGGCGTCCCGGCGAACCCCCGTGCGGGGTGGCCCAGTTGTCGTGGTTGGCACGATTCCTCCTCATGCGGTGCTGGACGGTCTCTTGACCCGACCCATCCAAGCGCCGCCGGCCGCCAGGCACACTGGCCCACACCCGAGTCTTGAATGTAGGGCCAGCACTAAGACGTACAGTGCTGGCCGTGACGACGACCAGGGCCGCTGTGGCCGGCGGAAAGGCCCGCGCCAGCACCGCTTGGGAGGCGATGCGGACCCGACCACTACGCATCGCGTTCTCGCCATGGCCGCTGCGGGCGTTCGCCTACCTCGCGTCCGGGGCTGTGGTCGGCGCCTTCACCCTGGCCTGGCTGCCCCTTGCGTTGCTGGCCGGCTTGGCGGTCCTGACGCCACTGGCGATACACCCCCTGGCAGCCCTCGAACGACGGAGGATCAGGCTGCTCGGCGGGCCGGCGCTGCCCGACCCGCATCGGCCACCGGACGGGACCGGTCTCGCCGCATGGCTACGCCTTCGCCACAGCGAGGCCGCGACGTGGCGGGAACTGGCGTACTCGGTGCTGCACGGAACCGTTCTGCTGGCCTTCGACCTGGTGGCCACGCTGCTCGCCCTGAGCCCGGGACTGGTCCTCATCCTGGTGCTGAAACCCGACGACCCGCCACCGTCGCCGCCGGCCGGTGGGCAGGCTCCCGCCGGGCTGTCGGACGTCGTCGCACCCGTGCTGCTCCTGGCGTTCGGAATGATCGTCGTCGTGCTCGCCATCTGCTACGCGGTGGTTCTCGCCGCGATCGCCCACGCCGCGCTGGCCCACCTCCTGCTGGCCCCCGGCGAGGAGGCGACGGTCCGGACGTTGACCCGGTCGCGGGCGCGGCTGATCGACGCGTTCGAGGTCGAGCGCCGGCGCATCGAACGGGATCTGCACGACGGTGCCCAGCAGCGCCTCCTGCGTCTGGCCATCACCCTCGGCATGGCCCGGCTGGAGGTACGCGACAACCCCGAAGCCGCCCAGTCCCTCATCGACCAGGCCGCCGAGCAGGCCAAGGCCGCCCTGGCCGAGCTTCGCGAACTGGTACGCGGCATCCACCCGCAGGTCCTCACCGAACGGGGCCTGCCGGCGGCGCTCACCGAGCTGGCCGACAGCGCCGCCACACCGTTGACGATCGCCATCGACGTACCACATCGACTACCGTCGACGGTGGAGTCCGCGGCGTACTTCGTGGTCGCGGAGGCGCTGACCAACGCCGTCAAACACGCGAAGGCGCACCAGATCTGGGTGACCGGCTGCCTCGACGGGAGCACCCTCGTCGTCGAGGTACGCGACAACGGCGTCGGCGGTGCGGACCCCGACAGCGGTACCGGCCTGGCCGGCCTCGTCGACCGAGTCGACGCCCTTGCCGGCACGCTGATCCTGTCCAGCCCGCCCGGTGGCCCGACCCTCCTGAGATTGGAACTGCCATGCTCCGGGTAGCCCTCGCCGACGACTCGGTGCTGCTGCGCGAAGGGCTCGTCGGCATCCTCGCCCGCTTCGGCCACAAGGTCGTCGCCGCGGTCGGCGACGCTACCGCGCTGGTCGATGCTGTCGCCACCGACCGTCCCGACGTGGTGGTGACCGACGTACGGATGCCGCCCACCTACACCGACGAGGGACTGCGCGCAGCCCTCGCCCTGCGCCGCAACCACCCCGGCCTGCCGGTCCTGGCCCTGAGCCAGTACGTCGCCACGACCTACGCCAGCGAACTGCTGGAATCCTCGGGCAGCGGCGGTGTCGGATACCTCCTGAAGGACCGGGTCGCCGACGTGACCGAGTTCGTCGACGCCGTCGAACGGGTCGCCGGCGGCGGCTGCGTGATCGACCCACAAGTGGTCAGCAAGCTCCTCGCGCTGCGCCGCGACCCGCTCACCAGGCTGACCCCACGCGAACGGGAGGTCCTGGCGCTGATGGCCGAGGGACGATCGAACGCAGCGATCTCACGGTTGTTGACGGTGACCGACGCCGCGGTGGGCAAGCACATCGCCGCTATCTTCGCCAAGCTCAACCTGCCGGCAAGCAGCGAAGACGACCATCGGCGGGTACGCGCGGTGCTCGCCTACCTTCAGGGCCATGAGGTCATCACCGCCGCGTCCGCTGAGTGCACGTGAGTCCCGTACCTGGCAACGAATCGTGTCAGGGACCTGAAGATCAGTCAGGCGAAGGGCAGACCGGCCGGTCCGGGACTCACGTACATTCTCACTGTCAGGCGAAGCTGAACAGCCGCCGCTTACTGATAGTCGGCGTCACGGACGTCCCCGGGGTCGTGCCGTCAGGACATCCATTGCCGATCTTCCAGTCCGTGTCCTCCGTGTACGAGGTGCCAAAGCCGTCCACGCCGTACTCGGCAGTGACGGTGCTGCGCGGGGGAATGGTCACCGTAGCGCTGATCCCGGACGAGGTTGGTGCGGCTGTAGGTCACCGTCCTGCTCAAGTTCAGTTCCAGATATTCGGCTACCGTTAATGAACACCGACCGTGACCGACGGTGTCCGCGGCCTTGGCGACCCCACCAGCTCTGTACTCCACCCCGACACCATGCCGGCCGAGGTGCATGGCCTCAATCACGGTGGTGCCGATGCCGGCCATCGGGTCGAGCACCACGTCACCAGGGTTGACGTCCACGGCCAGGTACCGCTGAACGTACCTAGCGTCGCGTGCGCAGCGAAACCCACAAGACCGGTTCGGATGCCATCACCACGTTCCGTTACGACGGCCCGCCATCGACCGTGTGGCGCATCCGCTTCTGTCGATGTGCGGATGCTCCCAGTGGCGCGGGTGACGCTGATTTCAGCTCACTGGCTCGGTTTGAGCAGTTCCAAGTACCCGGAGTATGGGTGCGGCGACGTCGACAGCAGCATCAGCGGGTTCGTAGCGGTTGCGTGGCCTGGAACGCAGTTGGAGCCGGGCAACCACCTCGTGGCCGATCTGCATCCGAGGACGTACCGGGTCCGGGCGACGTACCGCGCCGATGGCGACAACTGGATGATCCTGGTCCAGCTCCAACCCATGCCTTGAGGCCCACGCCTGCCGCATTCATTGTGACGTCGGTCAGGTCCGGCAGCGGCTAGCCTAGGATCGCACGCCGATGCCGCGCCGGTACATCTGCGGGCTGTGCCCGGTCCAGCGTCGCACGGCGCGGTGGAAGGAGCTGTACTCGGCGAACCCGAGCAGGGTGGCGATCTCGTGCAGGGTGTACCGGGGGTTGCCGAGGTGTTCCAGGGCTAGCCGGTGCCGCGTGGTGTCGAGCAGTTGCTCGAACGTGGTGCCTTCGGTCCGCAGCCGGCGGTAGAGGGTCTGCCGGCTGATCCCCAGCGCCCGGCTGGTGGCCTCGGCGGTGGGTGGACCGAGCGGCAGTCGGGTGACGATGTGCTCGCGCACCTGTCGGCTGTCGGCGCCGGTGGCCGCGACGCGTTCGGCGAGTGTCACGGCGTGCTCGCGCAGCACAGTGAACAGGTAGCTCTGCGCCCGGGGCGGCGGCCGGCCGAGGAGTTCGGCGACGAACGTGATCCGGTCTTCTGCCTGACCGAAGCGCACCCGATCGCCGAAGACCGCCGCGTAGGCGGCGGCATGACCGGGCCGCTCGTGCCGGAAGTCGGCGCGCAGGTCGACGTCTGCGCCGTCGGCCAGAAACCGGAGCGTCGTGGCGATCTCGCCGAGCGCCAGTTCGGCGCCCTGCGTCGTGCGCGAGGCCGCCTCGGTGCGGTGGTAGCTCAGCTCGGCCCGGTCGGTCGTGATCCGCAGCGCCAGCCGTAAACCCGTGCCGAGCACGTTGGCGTGACGGACCGCCAGGCACAGCGCCTCTCGCAGCGATGGGCTGTGCGCCGCCAGCTGCCCGATCGCGCCGACGTTGCCGTCGCTGGCGCATCGGCCGGCCAGCCGCAGCGCCACCGCGGGGTCGCCGGTCAGGTCCGGCGCCGCGCGTTCGAGCCGCGCCAGCGCGGCGAGCGGGACGTGCGCGTCCGGATCGATGTACCGGTCGACCGCGAATCCGAGCACCCGCTCGACGGCAGCCGGATCAGCCCCGACCGCGACCAGCGACCGGACGGTGTTCGCCACCACCGCGACGCAGACCGACGCACCCGCCTCGGCCATCCTTTCCACCTGCCACCCTCCCGTGTCACCGGACGCCAGGTATCGGCAACGTGAGGCGATGGTAGTGCGGTGGCCGCAGTCGTAGCGTCACGGCTCATGAAGCCACTTGTCACTCTGCGAATCGTCCCCCGTACTGTCGTCGTGGGCGCCTGGTGCGTCACCGGCTTCCTGGTCATGATGGTCGGCGGGTCGTTCACCGAGGCGCTGTTCAGCCGGGTCGGCTACCCGGGTGCCGGCTGGGGTGGTGTCCCGGTCACTTTCGACCTGGCGGTCAAGCGTGACGCGCTGGACCAACTGGCGGCGAAGGGCACGCTCGACCTGTTCGGCTGGGTCCAGGTCGTCGACATCACCATCATCATCGGCACGCTGCTCTTCTTCACTGCGCTCAGCGTGCTCGCATGGCGTACTCAGCCGCCCGGCGACTGGCTCGACCGGCTCGGTCGGCGCACGACGGCCGCGTTCGTGCTCGCCCCGACCGCCGACGCCGTCGAGAACCTCACCGCACTGCTCCTGATCGCCGGGCAGCCGCAGCCGCTGACCGTGCTCAGCCTCGCCAACTCACTCGCCACCCTGGCCAAGACCTTCCTGTTCATCGGCGGGTGGATGGGACTCGCCGTGCTGCTGCTGGCCACCGCGCGGCGGGCGGCGGCAACGTTCGCCAGGTGAGGGCTACGGCTGACCAAGTACGGCTGAACGCACCCGTCGCGGCCAACACCAGACGTGACATCCGCTCATGCCAATGAGCGGGCGTCTGGCCGGGCCGGCTCGGACGACGTCCACGGCCTGCCTTCCGCCATGACAACAGCGTAAGGTCGGCCCATGATCGAATCCCAACGCGAAGCCGTGCCGCGCAACGACGGTGGCGAACTCGACACCAACCTCGCCTTCTTGTCCTTCGCTCGATCATGCGTGCTGAAGAAGGTCGCCGGGCTGAACGAGGAGCAGCTGCGGCGCCGCTTGGTCGTCTCCGACACCACACTGCTGGGCCTGGTCCAGCACCTGACCGACGCCGAAAGGTATTGGTTCGGCTACACGTTCGCTGGCGACCCGCGCTACGCCGACGTCGACTCGGACATGGTGGTCGCGCCGGACCGGTCCCCGGATCAGATCATCGCCGGCTACCGGGCTGCGATCGCCGACAGCGATGCCCACATCAGCGCAGCCTCTGGCCTCGACGTTCTCACCGCGCAGCCGGTCGGTGACGCGCCTCGTACGCTTCGCTGGGTGCTCGCCCACATGACGAGTGAGACCGTCCGGCATGCCGGTCACGCCGACATCCTGCGCGAGCTCATCGACGGTGCCACCGGCCGGTAAGAGGTCGGGGCTCGGGGTTGTCGCGCTGTCCGGTGCATGCGAGCCTGTGGAACGCTCGAAGGCCACCGGGGATCGGGACCGACCGCCCGACCGGCTTTGGGGCTTGGTGGAACGCGAGGTGCCGCCAGGCGTCCCAGGCCAGCGGGATCGGCTTCACCGGCGGGGCCACCGGCCAGAGTTCGCCGGTCTGCGGATGTTCTGGGATAAGGGCGAAGTCGGCGTCGGCGTCCGGAAGGCCGGGCCCGGCCAGGACGAGGGCGCGCTCCGGCCCCGTGCCGACCGGGCCGACGAGACGGTCGAGAGTGGGCCGGAAGACCTCGGCGACCTGGTGATCGGGGATCAGGATCGGGTCGCCGCGCGAGGCAGCCAGCAAGTGTGCCAGCGCCGAGGCTGCGGTGGCCGCCCAGATCGGGTGCCAGCCGCCGCCCGGTTCGGACGGCGGGATACCGTGCCGCTGGTCGATCAGGCCTGCCCAGTCGAGCACCGGGTGCGGGCCGGGACCGTCCTCGATCACGTGGGTGGTCAGCGGGTCCAGCCAGATTGCCTGTCGTAGGCCACAGTCGTCGATCCGGATGGCCACCGGCGTGCCGCAGGTGACGCAGACCATGTTGGGCTCGCTGCCGTCGAGGCCACAGCACGCGGAGTCGCCGACCAGCGCCGGGTCGATGACGGCGCCGCGGACGTCCCCCGGGGCGAGCAACACCCGGCCGACCGGCCCGGCGGAGATGCTGAACCTCGGCGCGTACCAGCCGAGCGCCTCGGCCTCACCGGCTTCGAGTTCGGCCCACCGGCGCCGTGGCGAACCAGAGGGCAGTGGATTCACCGCGAACGTGCCGGGCTCCAGTGCCGGCGCGAGCGATCCCGGCCCGTTGCCGTACTTCTGGTCCGCCTGGACGGGCAGCGCCACCCTCGACACCGGGACCGTCAGAGTGGCGTCGCAGCTCCTGCAGCCGAAAACCGTCATGTACCCCCCGCGCGTCGACTGACGCCAATCTAGATCATCGGGTCATGCGGTTGTGGTCGAGGAGCACGATGGCGGAGGGGTTGGTCACGGCGAAAGTCGGACCGGCGACCGTGCCCGGCCTCGCGCCGGCCCTCGACCCCGGACATGGAGTACGCGCTGCTCAGCCAGCACAACACGGTGACCGGAGCAGGCACTACGGCGCGCTGCGGCGACTCGGCCCACCCGTGTGCGTGGCGCCGCCCGCCCACCCCGGCTGACGCCGCCTCGGGATCGGCCCCGCGCCCGACGCGTGCCAGGCACGCTGGATGGCTGCTGCTGCTCGCCGCAACCCGGCAGGAGTATGCCGGGTTCACGGGCTGCTGGCCGCTGGAAGCCCGAGTGCATGTAGACCCGGCGCGCTCTTTCAGCAGACAGGCGAGTCGAGCGTCAGTACAGCTCGCATCCCCACGGTTCGAGGTCGCGCATGGCGATGAAGCATCTGTGTCAGTGCGTGCCGGGGCGCATGGCGGCCGCGGCATCCGCGGCGACGGTGAGTGGATCTGTGAGCGGTCGATCTAGCAGGCGCACGAGGTCGGGCCTGGTGTTGTTGAGGAACCCGTGGCGGACACTGGTGGCGATTGAGGCGAGCATCGGCGGCTGGAATGGCAGCAGGTCGGCGTTGCCGAGTAGGCGGCTGCGGTACTCACCCAGTCCGATTGTACGGTGGGCGACGCCGAGACGATCGGCGATGTCGCCAGCGGTTATCGGGTCGCCGACCAGGTCGTAGACCTTGCCGACATGCGCGGTGGGCTCGCTTGCGACGACGGCTGCGGCAGCTGCCAGGTCGGCCCGCGGTACCACGGAGAGTGCGCCGGTCCCGAATGCTGATTCCAAGCCGTCGGGAGTCCAGGCGAGCAAGGCACCGAAGAGTTCGGCGTACAGCCCGTTGCGCAGGATGGTCCACGCGAGCCCGCTGGTCTTGATCATTTGCTCGGTGGCCCGGTGGGCGAGTGCGAACCCGAGGTGGTCCCCGGCGCTGGTCAGGCTGGTGTAAATCACGTGGGCCACGCCATCGCGGCCTGCAGCGTCGAGAAGAGTCCGGTGACGCGCGATGACCTGGTCGTCCTCGGCATACCCGGCCGAGACGAGGAGCAGGGTCGAAACGCCTGTGAGGTCGAGGGTTGCGGGGTCGTCGAAGTCAAGGTGGCGCTGTGCGCTGGTGGGAGTGCGACTCCCTCCCAGGGCAGGTACCTCCCGCTCGTCGAGCTCTGCGAGTGTCAGGGAAGCGAGCTGTCCGTTGGCGCCGGTCACCATGATCATTGCGGTTCGGTCTCCTGTCGTGGTTCTCTTCAGTAACTACGGTGAGATCCTGAACCCGCGTCCGGCGGCTCACAAGGAGGCAGTCTCGTGTCACTAAGGCACACGGAGGTAACCGCAGGAGCCGCCGAGCTCGAACCATGCGGACAGCCGGATCACCCAGACTGCGGCATCCGAGATGTTCTTGACCGGGTGGGTGACAAGTGGTCGGTTCTCGTGATCGTCGAACTCGCCAATGGGCCGCGACGCTTCCGCCAACTCCAGCGCGCCATCGACGGGATCTCCCAGCGTATGCTGACCCTCACGGTGCGCCGCCTGGAACGAGACGGCCTCGTCCTTCGGACCGTGTACCCGACCGTGCCCGCCCAGGTCGACTACCGCCTCACCGAAACCGGCGCAAGCCTCACCCACCTCGTCAAAGCACTCGCCGACTGGTCACTGGCACACCGCGCAGCCATCGCCCAAGCCCGTCAGGCCTACGACGGCGACCACCCGGACAACGAGATCCGGTGACGCGCAGCGCGCCGTCAACGTCCTGTCCCGCAACAGTTAGTCGCCCTGCCCGCCGTGGTCACGTTCTGGGGCAGGCGTGGCGGGTGCGGAGGCCGGGCCGGCAGGCTCACCCAGATATGGGCGAGCGCCGCAGCGCGGACAGTGGGCTACCCGGCTGCGGCCTCCGTTGCGCTGATCTGCCGGGAGATCGCGGACTGCGTGTTCCGAGCACCGCTGCCGCCGCCCGTGAAGGACCCACGCCGCACCACCTCGACCGTCACGCGCAGTCCGGCCAGTGCCAACTCCGGCATGATCCGACGGCGATAGGCGAGACCAGAGCCCGATCAGGCGTCGAGCCTCGGATAGTCGGCGTCCGCTCGGTAGGCGCTGTCGCGCTGGGCCTCCAGCGACGCGAGCCGCTCCCGCAGCGTGGTGGTGACTGCGATGTACGCGTCGGAGTTGAGCAGCAGACGCAGGGGCGGATCCGCCGAGGTCGCCGCCTCGATGATCGCGTGGGCTACCCCGGACTGGCTGCCGACCATTTCCTCGACTGAGATCGGTGGCATGTCGGCGGGCCCACCGCGGTAGGGATCGCTGACCGGGACACGCTCCGCGGCGTCCTGGAAGCCTGTCCGGACCATTCCCGGCTCGACCAGGATGGTCCTGATTCCGAATGGAGCGATCTCCGCCGCCAGGGTCTCGAGGTAGCCCTCGATTCCCCACTTGGTCGCGTGGTAGATCGCGAAGCCAGGGAAGGTGATGTGCCCGCCCATGCTCGACAGCTGGACGAACACGCCGCCGCCCTGCTCACGAAGGGGCGGAACCACCCTACGAGCGAGCTGGATCGAGCCGGTGAGGTTGGTGGCGATCACCCCGTCAATGTGCTCGTCGGAGAGATCCTCGGCGGCGCCGAACACGCCGTAGCCGGCGTTGGAGACGACGACGTCGATCCGGTCGTGGTCGGCGAACGCGGCGGCGACCACGTCCTCGATCTGGGCGACGTCACGCACGTCCAGACTCCGTCGCCACAGCCGGTCGCCGTGCTTGGCGGCCAGATCGTCGAGTTGTTCCGGTCGGCGCAGCGTTGCGGCGACCCGGTCGCCTTGCGCCAGGGCCTGCTCCGCCAGCTCCCGACCGATCCCGCGGGACGCTCCGGTGATGAACCATGTAGTCATGTGAGCCTCCTGCCCGTATTGGTTTGCCAGCCGCCGGTCGCGGCGTTGACCGCGCACGGCGGCGTCGGCGACTGACCCCGCGCCTGGTGGACGGCCTGGGTCAGGCCGACGTGCGGTTCGCGCTCGTCTCGCTCCAAGCCGGCGAACAGCTCCGCGACGACCTGCTTGACAGGCATTCTCTGGTCCGAGACGACGCCCGCCGGTAGCGGCGAGTCCCCAAGGGCGCCGGGAAACGTGTGTCAGCCACCAGGATCAGGTGCCCGCGATCGTGGCATGCGAACCATGATGATTGCTCAGAGCACACCTGCGCATTGCGCATGCCTCGCGGATCCGGTCGACCACCGCGCTGGTGGCCTGGTCCGAGTCGACCGGGGGAGCCGGTGCCGTTCGGAAACTCGGTTGCAGGCGCTGACGTGCGGCCCGGTCCGCTGTGGATCGGCGGATGGCGTCATGCGGCCGGTCATGCTCCTGTCGCTCGGCCACCTACTAAATCTTTGTCAGCGCTGCGGTTGATTACCCTGTTGGCCTGCGGTGGGCGCGCCAAGGTGGTCGGGTGCTCGTGTTGCGGCACCAGGTCGCGGTACTACGCCGCGGGTCACGTCCACGCGCCGAGCATCCAACGTGAAGCCCGGGCTGAGGTCAACCCGTCCACGAATCGCTCGGCTGATCATGGAGTTTGTCGCCCAGAGCGCTGTCCCGCCGGATCGTGATCCGGGCAGGTAGAGCGGCATGCTCACGGGTCCAGGATGGCCGTCTTCATCTCGTTAACCGGCCGATGCGGGCAGCCCTGAGCGGACTTCGATGCGCTTGTGGGATTGTCCCCGATCCTGAACTCTGACATTCTCCTGCGTGGACGCTGCCGCGACGGTCGCCAATCCAGGTACCGCGCTGCGGCGACGCCTTTGGCGGAGGGACCCTCGTGAAGCGCAGACGTCGCCATCTCCTTGCATGCCTTGCGGTCGGTGTCCTGGTGGCATCGACCGGTTTTGTCGGTATCCACTTCTCCGGCGCCGAGGCGCCAGCCACCGCCGCGGTCGGCGACGGTGAGATGCCCGGTGGGCTCGGCGCCCATCTGGAGCGCCTGCGCCGGCCCGCTCCCGGCAACGACGGCATGTCGCCGGACGGGCCCGGTGGCGCCGCCCAGCAAGAGTTCCTGGAGCGGGCCTATCCAGCCAACGCGATCACCATCGCCCAGCTCGACCGGTCCAAGGCGGCCTACTCCGCCGCCGAGAAGCGCTTCCGCGGCAGCCAGCGGTGGACCAACGTTGGGCCGAGCGAGGCGGTCTACCCGTTCACCGAGCACCGCGACGCGTTCAACTACGTGCCCAACGAGTACGTCGCCGGCGGCAGGGTCACCTCGATCGACATCAGCCCGGACTGCAACAAGCTGCTCTGCCGGGCGTACGTCACCCCGGCCGGCGGCGGTGTCTGGGGCACCCTGAACATCCTCGCCGCCGAGCCCAAGTGGTTCTACCTCGGCGGCCCGCTGGGCATCAACGCCGCCGGCTCGGTGAAGATCGACCGCAACGACCGCACCGGACTGACCATCTACGTCGGCACTGGCGAGGCGAACACCTGCGGCTCCGGCTGCGTCGCCGGTGTCGGCCTGTACCGGTCGACCGACGGTGGCCTGACCTGGTCCGGTCCGCTGGGCAAGGACGTGCTGGCCGGCAAGGGCATCGGCGAGATCACCATCAAGCCCGGTGACCCGAAGACGCTCTACGTGGCCACCACCACCGCCCTGCGCGGCGTGTCCAGCTCCTGCTGCACCGGGGGCACCAGGCCGGTGCCGGACGCCGAGAAGTGGGGCCTGTACAAGTCCACCGACGGTGGCAAGCGCTGGACGTTCATCCACAACGGTTCGGCGGACGCCAGCCAGTGCACCGGCAGCATGGCCGAGTACAACAACACCACCTCCTGCTCGCCACGGGGCGTGCGCTACGTCAAGCTCGACCCGAAGAACGCGAACATCGTCTACGCCTCCTCCTACGCCCGGGGCGTCTGGCGCTCGTCCGACGCCGGGGCGACGTGGGCGCAGATCAAGCCGTCGCTCAACGCCGCGGTGTTCCAGACTCGCGCCGCGATCGACGTGACCACCCTGCCGGGTGGCAAGACCCGGATGTACGTCTACGAGGGCAACATCGGCAACCCGTACTCGCGGCTGTTCCGCAGCGACGACGTGGCCACCGGCACCCCGACGTTCACCGACCTGACCAGCGCGAACCCGGCCGAGCCGGGCTTCGCCACCTACGACCAGTGCGGCGGCCAATGCTGGTACGACGTGTTCGTGCACACCCCCGAGGGGCACCCGGACATCGTCTACACCGGCGGCAGCTACGTCTACGGGGAGACGGTGGCCCACAAGCGGGCTGTCGTCCTCTCCACCGACGCCGGGGTCAGCGGCACCGACATGACCTACGACGGTACCGACGAGCTGCACCCCAACGGCCTGCACCCCGACCAGCACGCGCTGGTCACCAACCCACGTAACCCGTACCAGTTCTTCGAGGCCAACGACGGCGGCGTCATGCGCTCCAGCGGCGAGTTCGTCGACCGGTCGTCCTGGTGCGACAACCCGAAGCGCAACCTGACCACGCAGGCGCAGAAGGACCGCTGCAAGCAGATGCTGGCGAGGATTCCCTCCAAGCTGGAGGGAATCAACAAGGGCATGAACACGCTGCAGTTCATCAGCCTGTCGGTCAGCCCGCACAACGCGAACCTGCTGCAGGGCGGCACCCAGGACAACGGCACCTGGGAGAACAAGGGCGAGCGCCGGCGCTGGGTCAACACCATGATCGGTGACGGCGGCGCCTCCGGCTGGGATGTCGGCAAACCGGAGTTCCGGTTCCACACCTTCTTCGACGTCTCGCCCGAGGTGAACTTCAACAACGGTGACATCGGCAGCTGGATCTGGACCGCCGACCCGATCTACGGCCAGCCCGGCAACCTGTTCTACGCCCCGGTGGTCAGCGACCCGAAGGTCAGCGGCACCATGTTCGCCGGCACCGGACTGTCGGTGTACCGCACGAAGACCTTCGGCCTGGGCGATCGCAGCCTGGCCGAGGCCAACCGGATCTGCAACTCGTGGACCGGCACGTACGAGGAGCAGTGCGGCGACTGGGAGCCGCTGGGCACCACCAACCTGACCGGCGCCGCGTGGGGCGACCGGGCCGGCGGTGCTGTCTCGGTCATCCAGCGGGTCGACTCGGACACCTCCACCGCATGGGCGGCCACCAGCACCGGCCGGGTCTTCGTGACCCGCAACGCCGACGCCGAGCCGGCCTCCGCGGTGACCTGGACCCGCATCGACAGCGCCACCACTCCGAACCGTTTCGTCACCAGCATCCACGTCGACCCGGCCGACCCGGCCCGGGCGTGGATCTCCTACAGCGGCTTCAACTCCAACACCCCGGCCACCGTCGGGCACGCGTTCGAGGTGAAGGCCACCGGTAGCGGGGCGACCTGGACCGACCGGTCGTACAACGTCGGTGACCAGCCGATCGCCGACCTGGTCCGGGACGACGTCACCGGCGACCTGTACGCCTCCACCGATTTCGGTGTGCTGCGGCTGGCCACGGGCAGTACCTCCTGGGTGAAGGCGGCCGACGGCATGCCGAACGTCGAGGTCGCCGGGCTGACCATCGTGCCGGGCAAGCGGATCCTCTACGCCGCCTCGCACGGCCTCGGCGCCTGGCAGTTGAAGCTCAGGTAAGGAACGGATCATCGGCAACATCCCGGTGAGGGGCCGCAGCCGCGGCCCCTCACCGCTGCCCGAGCGGGCCGCCCGGCTGTGGCGTTCCCTCGGCGCGGCCTTCGTCATCCTGGTGTTCGTGCCACCGCTGCTGTTGCTGGTCTCCGGCTCGCTCACCGAACCGGGTCTACCGCCGTCGCCCACTCCGCAGCTGGTGCCCGACCCGGTCTCCACCACCGGCTACGAACGCGCCCTCAACCTGGGCGGCCTGCTGCGCGCCTCGCTCAACTCGGTGCTCGTCGCGGTCGTGGCGGTGCCGCTGAGCGTGCTGGTCGCCTCACTGGCCGGATTCGCCCTGGCCCGGCTCGCCCCGCGGACCACCGCCGTGGTGGTCGCGGCCTCCCTGGTCGCGCTCATGGTGCCGGCGACGGCGCTGCTCGTGCCGCGCTTCGCGATCTTCCGATTCCTGGGGCTGACCGACACCCTCGTGCCGCTGATAGCTCCGGCCCTGCTGGGCACGTCACCGCTCTACGTCCTGGTCTACTACCTGGCCTTCCGGGCGCTGCCGGCCGACCTGTACGACGCCTGCCAGGTCGAGGACCTGTCACCGCTACGCACCTGGTGGCAGGTGGCGCTGCCGCTCGCGCGCCCGGTGACCGCCGGGCTCACCGCGCTGACCTTCATCCTGACCTGGTCGAACTTCCTCGATCCGCTGATCTACGTCTACGATCGCGATCTGTTCACCCTGCCGCTGGCGCTGCGGTCGCTGTCGCTGCTGGACCCCACCAACTTCCCGGTCTTCCTGGCCGGGGCCGTGATCGCCACGCTTCCCGCACTGGCCGTCTTCGTCCTGGCGCAGCGGCGCTTCCTGCACGACCACTGATCGAGGGGATGACCACCGTGAGACTGAAGTCCCTGCTCGCCGTGGCGCTGTGCGGCGCGCTCGCCGTCACCGGCTGCGGCTCCGGTGTCGGGTCGTCCTCCCGCGACCAGGTCAAGCTACTGGTCTTCGGCGCCCCCGAGGAACTGGCCGCGTACCGGACGCTGATCGACGCGTACGAGGCGGCCCGGCCCGGCTATCGGGTCCAGCTGATCGAGGCCAGCGACCGCAAGGACCTGCTGGCGCGCTTGGCCACCTCCGTCGCCGGCGGTGCGCCGCCGGACGTGTTCCTGATGAACTACCGCTTCTACGGCCAGTTCGCGGCCAAGGGGGTGGTCGAGCCGCTCGACGAACGCATCGCCGCCTCCGAGGCGGTCGACCCCGCCGACTACTACCCGGTGGCGATGGACGCCTTCAAATGGCGCGATCAGCAACTCTGCCTGCCGCAGAACGTCTCCAGCCTCGCCGTCTACTACAACCGCACGCTGTTTGCCAAGTACGGCGTACCGGAACCCAGACCCGGCTGGACCTGGAACGACCTGGTCGGTACCGCCACCACGATGACCCGCGACAACCGCGGCGTGGTCATCAAGGGCACCGAGGCGGAGGGCGCCGCCCGGCTGCCCGCCGTGCACGGCCTCGGCGTCGAACCGTCGATCATCCGGCTCGCGCCGCTGGTGTGGTCCAACGGTGGCGAGATCGTCGACGACCCCGACCGACCCACCCGGCTCGTCCTGGACAGCCCTGCCGCTCGGGAGGCGCTGAAGAACCTCGTCGACCTGCGGCTGGCGTACGGCGTGGTGCCCAGCGACGCGGAGGTGGAGGCGGAGGACGACGAGTCCCGCTTTGTCAACGGCCGGCTCGCCATGCTGATGACCTCCCGGCGGGCCACCACCAACTTCCGCACCATCACCGGCTTCGACTGGGACGTCGCCCCGCTTCCGGTCTACCGGCGGCCGGTCGGGGTGCTGCACTCCGACGCGTACTGCATGACCCGGGGGTCGAGGAACAAGGACGCCGCCTGGCGGTTCATGGAGTACGCCATGTCGGCGGAGGGGCAGAAGATCATCGCGGCGACGGGCCGTACCGTACCGTCGCACGTCGAGACGTCCCGCTCTCCGGCTTTCCTCGACCCGAACCTGCCGCCGCGTAACTCACGGGTCTTTCTCGACGCCATCCCCACCGTCCGGGCGCTGCCCACCGTCTCCACCTGGCCGGAGATCGAGGACCTCAGCTACGGCATCCTGGAGAACGCCGTGCACCGCGGCGACCGGCTCGACGACGTCATCCGTGAACTGGACACCAAGAGCCGGCCGGTGTTCGCGCGAGGGGAGAACGGGTGAGCGGGGCCGGACTGGTCCTCGACGGTGTCAGTGCCGCATACCGCACCGAGACGGTCCTGCACGAGATCGACCTCGCCGTCGCCCGCGGCGAGCTGCTGGTGGTGCTCGGTCCGTCCGGCGCCGGCAAGTCGACCGTGCTGCGGGTCGTGGCGGGACTGGAGCCGGTAACGGCCGGGCGGGTGCGCATCGCCGGCCGCGACGTCACCGACCAGCGGCCCGGCCTGCGCAACGTCTCCATGGTCTTCCAGTCGTACGCGCTGTTCCCGCACCTGACCGTCGCCGAGAACATCGCCTTCGGGCTCGAGGTGCGCGACACTCCGCGCAGGGTGGCCCGCGAACGGGCCCGGGCGGCGGCCGAGACGGTCGGCTGCGCCGGGTTGCTCGACCGCCGGCCCGGGCAACTCTCCGGCGGCGAGCGCCAGCGGGTCGCCCTGGCCCGGGCGCTGGTGCGGGAGCCGGACGTGTTCCTGCTCGACGAGCCGTTGTCCAACCTGGACCTGGCACTGCGGGTGGAGATGCGCGCCGAACTGCGGGCTCTGCACGACCGCCTCGGGGCCACGATGGTCCACGTCACCCACGACCAGACCGAGGCGCTGGTGCTCGCCGACCGGATCGCCGTGCTGCGCGATGGCCGCATCGAGCAGGTGGGCACCCCGGAGGAGATCTGGCGGACCCCCGCCACGGTCTTCGTGGCCCGGTTCGTCGGCTCCCCGGCGATGAACCTGCTGCCGGCCGGCGGCCCGTTGCTGCCCACCGGCGATCCGCCGGCCCTGCCCGTCGA
Source organism: Micromonospora sp. KC721 (assembly GCF_004348355.1). Classification (NCBI taxonomy): domain Bacteria; kingdom Bacillati; phylum Actinomycetota; class Actinomycetes; order Micromonosporales; family Micromonosporaceae; genus Micromonospora; species Micromonospora sp. KC721. The sequence goes on from NZ_SMJY01000008.1 coordinate 49,502, forward strand.
GGCGCAGATCGGCTTCCGGCCCGAGGCGGCCACCCTCGACGTGGGCCATGGCGCTCCCGCCACCGTCGACCGGGTCGAGGTGGTCGGCGAGGACGCCTACGTGTACCTCGCCCTCGAAGGGGGGAAACCGGTGGTCGCCCGGGTGCCGACCGCCCGCCGTCCCGACCGGGGTGCCGCGGTACGCGTCGGCGTGCGCTGGGCCGACACGCACGTCTTCGACGCCGCCTCCGGCCGCCGGTTGGCGCCGTGAGCGCGGGGAACCAGCCGGGTTGGGCAGCAACGCGATCGCGACCAGGAGCTGACACGTGAGCGCGGGGAGTGGGACGGGTCCGCGAGCTCCGGCAACAGGAGTCGGCCGCGCGGCCCGGCCCGACGCGCGCTCGCGGCGGCAACTGGCGTTGATGCTCGCGCCATACCTGGTCGGACTGGTCGGGTTGGTGCTGCTGCCGGCCCTGGTCACCCTTGCCCTGGCGTTCACCCACTACGATCTGGTGCGTCCCCCGGCCTGGGCCGGCTTCGACAATGTCACCGCGCTGGTCGAGGATCCGATCTTCCGCATCGCGTTGACCAACACCCTGGTCTTCGCGGTGGTGGCCGTGCCGCTACGGATGCTGCTCGCGCTCGGCCTGGCGTTGCTGTTGCACCGCCGCGCACCCGGGGCGGGCACTGCTCGCGCGGCGGCGCTGCTGCCCACCGCGGTGCCCGAGATCGCGTACGGCCTGCTCTGGCTGTGGTTGCTCAATCCGCTGTACGGGCCGGTCAACCAGGTGCTGCGCGTCGGTGGGGAGAACGGGTTGACCGCGCTGGGGCGCACACCGCCGCAGTGGCTCACCGACCCGACCGACGCCCGGGCCGCGATCATCCTGATGAGCCTGTTCACCATGGGGGAGACCTTCGTGGTGCTGCTGGCCGCGCGGCGGGCGCTGCCCGGGGACGTCTACGAGATGGCCGCGGTCGAGGACGCCACCGGCTGGGACGTGTTCCGCCGGATCACCCTGCCGCTCATGGCGCCGGTACTCGCCCTGTTGGCGGTCCGCGACGCCATCGCCAGCCTGCACTTCACGTTCGTGCCGGCGTTCGTGGTGACCGACGGTGGCCCGCCCCCGTACGCCACCACCTACCTGTCGCTGTTCGTGTACCAGACCGGCTTCGAGTACCTGCGCTACGGCTATGCGGCGGCGGCCACGCTGGTGATGATGGTGCTCACCCTGGCCGCGGTGCTGGTGCAGTGGCGGCTGATCCGTCGCTACCGACGCTTCTACCCGCGCTAGCGGGAACCGCGGCGGATGACGGTGCGTCCCAGATGACGGAGGTGCGCTGCCCATGCGTCGAGCGTCGATCGTGCTGACCGCGGTCGGGGTGCTGGTGTTGATGACCGCCTGCGGTCTGGCTGGCGACCCTGGGCTACGGCCGGCCGCCCCACCCACCGGTCCACCGCCGCCGAGAAAGGTGCCGACCATCGAGCCCTCGCCCGCTGGCGGCTCCGGCGTCGCGCCGTCGACCAACCCGGGTGGGTCGGCCGGGCGGCCCCCGCCGGACCGCGGCGGTGGCGTGCCGCCCCCGCCATCCGGCGGGGAGATCCCGGGCGGACTGCCGTGGGGCGGGCGCACACTCACCGGCACCGTGAAACGCTCGGGCGGGTGCACCACGCTGGTGGTCGGGACGCGGCGCTGGGCGTTGACCGGTGCGGCGGCCGAGGCACTGAACCCGGGTGACCGGGTTACCGTGCACGGCGCGCTGGCGCCGAGGCCGGCCGCCTGTGCCGACCGTGACCTGGCGCAGACCGTCGCCGTCGCCCGCGTCGACCTGGCCTGACCCAGCGGTGCTCGGTCATCTCCTCGTTCAACGCGGTCTCCAGATGTACCGTGCCAAAACTCGCTCGGTGGCCTTGTGATGAGCGAGTCGATTGCTCGGCGGCTGGGTATGGTCGATGTGCAGATGGTGTTTCGGCAGCTCGGTTCCAGGTAATTGATCTGTATGGCGGAGTTTGACGACAGCGCGAGGCCAGGTCATCTGAGGGTCATGACCCTCAACCTGCTTTCGGCGGATCATGCCCACTGGGAACGTCGTCGTTCGGTGTTACAGGCGGGTCTGGCAAGCTTGCGCCCGGACCTGGTCGCCCTGCAGGAAACGGTCTGGGGTAATGGCTATGACCAAGCTCCGGACCTGCTCGGCCCTGACTATCACATCGTTCGTCACTCCGGGCGCTCTGCTGACGGCGTCGGCGCTGCTCTCGCCAGCCGATGGCCGGTCGGTACCGTACGTGAGGTTGACCTGCACGTCACCGACCGCGTGGACCTGCCATGGTGCGCCGCCGTCGTGGCCGAGATCGAAGCGCCACCGCCGATCGGGCCCTTGTTGTTCGTTCACCACAAGCCGACCTACCACGTGGGTTACGCCTACGAACGCGAGCTGCAAGCGGTCGTCTGTGCCGAGTTCATCGAGGAGCAACTCGGCAGCCGGGACATGCACGTGGTGTTGGCCGGGGATTTCGATGACACTCCAGACTCTGCCAGCATGAGATTCTGGACCGGCAAGCAGTCGCTGTGCCGACGCAGCGTCGCGTACCGGGATGCCTGGTCTGCGATACACCCAGACGAACCCGGCCACACGTTCACACCGCTGAACCCACTCGTGCAGGCCGGCGAGATGTCGCTGGAGCTGGGACGCCGCATCGACTACGTCATGGTTCGCTGCGGCATCCACGGCCCGACCCTGGACATCGTCGACTGCCGGCTGGCCTTCGACGAACCGGTCGACAAGGTGTGGGCCACTGATCATTTCGGAATGGTCGCCGATCTGGCGACACCCGAACATCCACCCGGTGCCTGGCGCTCCTCGTCAACCGCACTCGGAGCAACCGCAGGCTGGAATTGTATGCGCTCATAGCCGCCGATCGAGCACCGACCGGAGTTGTGTCCGGCTGACCCGAGAGGATGAGTGACCGCAGGTCAGCCGCTGTCGCGTGGAGGGCATGGCGGTCAGGACCAGCATCCATCGGCACGCCTGCTCGGGCAGGACCACTGTGCCGACGGAGGCGGTAACCGTCGGGCATGGTCTGCCGGGTGCCCTCATCCGGTCACGCTACCGCTGAATCAACATGTGGCGGGTCAGCGCCCATCGGGCGGCCCGCCCGGGGCGCTCCAGCTGGCTGTGCTGCCGCTCAGTCCAGCCAGCAGATCACCGCGTCGCCATCCTTGGCGGCTGCCGCGAAGAAGCTTCGGACGCCTGGCAGATAGTGGGCTACCCATGCCAGCTCGCCGGGTCTTTCCCAGACTCCGGGGTAGATTTCGGCCCGGTCCAACTCCTGCGGGTCGACGCCGCGGATGAGCTCGTCTTCGGTGAGCGCAGCCAGTTGCGAGGCTGCAACTGCTACCTGGACCGGTGTCAGATAGGAGGGCGGCCCGTAGCCCCAGTCGTCTTCGAGGTTTTCCAGAAAGTCGAGCATCTCGTCGCTGTCGGGTTCGACGTCCGGCAGTTCCACAAACGCCTCCGCTCCTAGGACCAGTGGAATCTCGAAGTCAAGCCGGTCGAGGAGGAAATCGAGTCCGTTCCATGCCTTGTCCGTGGTGCTCCAGCGTTCGGAGTTGTCGTCCCGCTCCGCCCTGGCAAGTCGGTGGGCCCAAGCGAGGTCGGTCTTGGCCTGCTCCAGTTCGTCCGGGGAAACGCGCAGCCAGTTGCCGTTTATGCTCACGGCGCCAGCCTAAAGGCGGGCTACGACGTTTACCCCAGCAGCGGGCGACGAGCTCCGGCAACCCGGCGGTCCGTCATCCGCTCGCGGCCGTGGTGGGAAGGGCACGCCGGGAGCCGCGGCCGCTTTGGTCACCGGGCAACGGCGGCTCGCCGACGAATTCGTGACGCTGGGTTTCGGCGCGAAACCTGGATGCTTGCCGGCGACGTATGCGTATGGAACCCGCGTGGCTACCCCAGCGAAGCAGAGGGACACCGTCACCGGCTTCGGTTCGGCGGGCCCCACGCCTTGGCGGACTCGCTTTCGTCGAGCCGCGTGCTCGTCGGGAAGGCCGTGCATCTCGTCGGTAACGAGCCGCTTGTTCACAGCCTCGTGCAGGGCCGGGGAAACTGCTTGTCGGTAGGCGCTCTGCTTGCCTAGCCTGCTGGGTGTGCGGGCCCTTCACCTTCCGACTCGCCGGGTGTGCCGGTGAGCGGTCGTCTTCGTGAGATTGCTCGGCAGACAGTGTCGATCGCCGAGTCGGGACGCTACCGCAATGGTGCCGGTGATGAGGTCGCCATCGGCGCGACGGTACGTGTCGCGGTTGCCGGCACTCGTCTTTACCTGCCGGACGAGGTGCTCGTGGTGGGGGACGCGGAGCCCGGTGCCGGCGAGGTGGAGGTGACGTACGAGTCGACGTTGCAGGCGGCCTACCGGCTCGGGTCTGGTGCGGCGTGTCTGGTGTTCGCGTCGGCGAAGAATCCGGGTGGCGGGTTCCTGGGTGGGGCGAAGGCACAGGAGGAGAGCATCGCTCGCTCGTCGGCGCTGTACCCGTGCCTACTGGCCGCGCCGGAGTTCTATGCGTTCCACCGCGGGCAGCGGGATCTGCGTTACAGCGACCGGGTCATCTACTCCCCGGGTGTGCCGGTGTTCCGGGATGACAAGGGCAACCTGCTCGACCAGCCGTACACGACGTCGTTTCTGACCGCTGCGGCGCCGAACCTGGGCGCGATCCTCCGCAACCAGCCCGAGCACGCTGCGGATGTGCCGGCGGTGCTGGTCCGGCGTGCCCGGCGGGTGCTGGAGGTCGCGGCTGCGCACGGGCATCGGACGGTGGTGTTGGGCGCGTGGGGGTGCGGGGTGTTCGGCAACGATCCCGCCACGGTTGCCGACGCGTTCGCCGACGCGCTGCGGGTGGTCGACCGATTCGACCACGTGGTGTTCGCCATCCGCGATGGCCCGCCGGGCACACCCGTGTATCGCACGTTCACAGAACGTTTTCCAGGAACTGCTGTGGAAGTGGCGTGGTGACGATCGGGGGTGAGCGTCGCAGGGGCCGGCGGACCCCGCAGGAGAAGAAGCAGCTCAGCTACGAGCGCGCCGGAGGTCGCCCGCGCCGGCAGCCTGGCCGCCGCGTTGCGACGGGCCGGCGCCGAGGTCGGTGTGGATGTTGGCGACGTGACAGCCAACGACAGTAACCCCCTGTCGTATGCGGAGGTGGTCAGTGTCGCGCCGGAGCGGGAGACGCTGAGCGTTTCCGTCGGTCACATCGAGCGGTACTTCTCGGTGGACGGGTGGGGGCAGGGCGTCCAACTGCTCACTGGCAGCACCGGCGACCTGGCCGAGGTGGCGCGGCTGGCACAAGCATGGCGCGCCGGCCTACCGCTGGTCGAGATCCAACGCCGGGCATCTTTCGTCAGGGTCAGCGAGCGGGCGCTGGCCCACGAGCACGGCCCGGAGCACGTCGTGGCGTACCAGTGGCGCCAGCTTTTCGCCGATGTTGAGGAGCGAGCGGACTGGCCCGAGTTCGGCGAGTTGGTCCGGGCGGCGTACGGCGAGCCGAGGCTTCGCCAGTTGTATGTCTACACCAGCCACTGGTCGATTGAGTTTTCCACCTGTACCGGGTACCCCTTTTCTCATGGCGGGGTGCCGCATGTGCATGCGGCGGGCGACCGGTTGTCCTATCGGGTCGTCTCGCCGTGTGGTGTCTTGATCGGGGAGACGACGACGCCGCAGGAGGCGGTTGCGTTGGCGGTACGTCACCTGCCCGACGAAACCGGCCCGGCGGTCTCCGGGGCGGGCATGGCAGCGCCGGCCGATCCGTGGTGGGAGGAGGCGGCGCGCCGGTGTGGTCGGGACATCTGCGGCGATCTGCCCCGGCTTCTGCTTCGAGGGGTCACGGTCGCCCATTGGGATGCCGTGTTCGACTGGGTCGGTGACGGGCGGCCGCGGCGGTACGCCGAGGGTGGCGTCGAGCGGCCCTTGCCCACTGCGGCAGTGGTGTTCGCGCGACCCGCCGACGCTCCGCCCGCGACCCTTCAGATGTCCTGGCACCCTGCCGCACCCGATCTGACCTTCCATCCGGTCTCCGCCACCGAGCTCTGCTTCGACGTCGACCTGCACGCGATTCCCGACGGAGCCGCCCGGCTCTGGACACTGCTCGAGCTCACCGACGAACTTTGGTCGAAGACGCAGCTCACCGGGCCCTTCCTGATGGCCCCGCAAGGCGAGCCGTCCCGCCCGATACTCGCGGTGCAGGCGCTGAGCGGCGTCCGTCTGCGCCTGCTGGACTGATCCGCCCGCCCCAGGCCGGGTCGACTTTGGTCAACTGCTTCAAGGGTGGGTCGACGTCCTGCACCTGCCGGACGACCCACCCGAGTGGCCCCGTAATCGGCCAGACGGGGCCGTTCGAGGTGCTGCAACACCGGCCCGGCCCGGCGCGGTTGTTTCCGTCGGACGCCGGAATGCGCGGCCGGCGGACCCGCTTTTCCCGCTGGTCGGGTGTGGAATGGTGCGCGATCGCCAGGCGCTACCCCGAGGGCACACTCGTCGTGGGAACCGTCACGAACGGTTCCCAGGAACCGTCAGTACCCGGTCACGTTCGACGTTTGCTGGTCGGCGGTCGGGTACAAGGACAACACCGTCGGCCGGCTAGACCGGCCCGTTCCGTGCGACCCGCCTGCTGGGGTGGACCCACCGGATCCTGCTGACGCCAGCAGTGTAGGTGTTCGGGACTGCTCTCCGAGTACCACCTGACGCGACAGATCCGGATATCGGTTCAGGTTGGGTTGGGCCTTGGCATAGCTCACAGCGGGGCGCTATGCTCCGCCGCGATGAATCTCTCTCTCAGATTGGGGGTCCGGTTCGCGCAAGGTGAGTGCTGATGCGCTCCCTGGCCGCGACCGCGGATTCCCGTCTTTCTCTCTGGCGGCGTGTACGCGAGTACGCCGTGCCGCCCTCCATGATCGAAGACGCGACCGCTCGTCGGCACGTCGGTGACTGGGCCGGCGCATGCGCCGCCGCTCGCGTTGACGTCGACCTTGACCTGCGCGCTGTGGCTCGCCGCCACGGCCGGGAACTGGCCGCCCGGCTCCGGGCTGACCTCCGGCACCTCGCGCCTGACCTGTTGCGCTGGCACATGCCGAGGATCGCGCCCGACGGGCTGCTGCGGCCCGGCCTGACCGTCTCACTGGCACGGTACGACCGGGCGGAACACGACGATGCCGAGCCGGTGCACCTCGTTGCCCGGACGCCACCGGCCTGGGCGGATGCGGGCCAACGGATCAGCCTCGCGCTGTGGGTCGGATCCCGCGACGAGGGCGACTGCCCGCATCCGCATCCGCGTCCCGACCGTCGGTTCCGTCTCGACCTGCACCGTCACCTGTGGGATGCGCGGAGAGCCGACGAGCTGCGGGGCCGGTCGGGCGCACAGGAGTTGGCTTCCGACAATACCGCCGCGATGCGCCATGATTCGCCCTGGACCGTGTTGCGGGACTGGGGTTACGCGGTGCACCGGTGGGCGGCTGAAGCGGCGTTGCTGCTCCAAGCATCGGGTCGGACCAGCGGTGCCGTGGCGGTGCGGCTTGGGCCTCGCCGTCGTCTGGTCCTGGACGTCGTTCCGGCAGGCACAGACCTGCGGCCTCCTGCGGCGCGGATCATCAGGGCGTCGCGGGCTGGTGGCGTCGTCGGGCTGCCGGTGCTGCCCGACGCGGCGGCCTGGATAGCGCCTGACCTGGAGCTGTTGCGCCGCGGGCGGATCGAGGTCGACCGGCTTCACCCGCTGGTGGCCGCTGCGCTCGCGGCCGGTCATCCGGCCACCCCGGCGTCTCCGGACCTGGCGGCAGCGTCACGTCTGGTGGCCTGCCGGGGAGCCCGGCACCGCATCGGCCTGGTGAACGGGGTGCTCACCCCGCTTGACCACGACCCGGCGGAGATCCGCCGGGAGGAACTGTTGGCTGCGCTGACCGGAACCCCGCTGCCCTGCCTGCGGGCGATCGACGAGGCACACCGCCGTCCGGAGTTCCTTCCCGACATCCGCGCCCGTCTGGACCACGGGGACACCGCCGGCGCGCTGGCCATCGTCGAGGCGCTGCTCGGCCCCAACGCGCTCCTACGCAGCGGGGAGCTGCGGGAGGAACTGGAGAACGCCGCGCTGCGGCGGATCACGTACGGGCTGTTCCGAGCCGGGCTGACCGGACAGGGACCTGTTCCCTGCCCCCGTGACTGGCAGCCCAAGCGTGACCGCCGATCCCACCCACGTCACGCGATCGCCCGCTGACCAGCGGGATCTCGTTCCCTTGCCCGGCTACAGGGCCGGTCCACCACGACTTCACAGGTGATGACAGATGACTTCCACCCGTACCTCGATCGACCTCGCCCCGGTGCCGCAGCTCGACGTCGCCACCGAACTGCTCGCGCTGCTTCGCGACACTGCCACCGAGACCCGCTCCGACCCGCAGTTGGAGGCGCTGACCCTGGCCGTTGCCGCCGACTTGCCGGTGCTGCTGTGGGGCGAGCCGGGAATCGGCAAGACCGCCGCGCTCACCCAGCTCGCCGCCGCTCTGGACCTGCCGCTGACCACGGTGATCGCCAGCGTCCACGAACCGTCCGACTTCTCTGGGCTGCCGGTCGTCGGCGACGACCCGGCGACCCAGGGCGTCCCGATGGCGCCACCGGACTGGGCCGTACGCCTGGTACGCGCCGGTCGTGGACTGCTGTTTCTTGACGAACTGTCGACCGCCCCGCCGGCCGTGCAGGCCGCCCTGCTCCGTCTCGTGCTCGAGCGGCGCATCGGCAGCCTGTGTCTGCCAGCCGGGATCCGAATCGTGGCTGCCGCCAACCCACGATCCTCGGCGGCGGACGGCTGGGAGCTGAGCCCGCCGCTGGCCAACCGCTTCGTGCACCTGCAGTGGACCCACGACCACGAGGTCGTCGTACGCGGTCTGGGCGGGACCTGGCCCCGAGCGACGCTGCCTCGGCTCGACCCGCAACGGCTACCGGACGCTGTCGCTTTCGCCCGTCGCGCGGTGTGCGGGCTGCTGTCGGCCCGCCCTGGGCTCGTGCACCGGCTACCCAGCAGTGAGGCCGGCCGCGGTGGGCCGTGGCCGTCGCCGCGCAGCTGGGAGATGGCCCTGCGTCTGATCGCGTTCGCCACCGCGGCCGATACCGCCCGGGAGGTCCTGTCGATGCTGGTCAGAGGCACCGTGGGCGACGGACCGGGACTGGAGCTGCTGGCCAGCCTGGACCGGATGGACCTTCCCGACCCCGAGGTGCTGCTCGCCGACCCGGCCACCGCCGTCCTGCCCGAGCGCGGCGACCTACGCCAAGCTGTCCTCGACGGTGTGGTGGAGGCGGTACGCCGACGTCCGGAGCGGTCCCGCTGGGATGCGGCCTGGACGTTGCTGGTCCGGGCGTTGGAGACAGGTGCCCCGGACCTGGTGGTCGTGCCCGCGTCCACCCTCGCCCGGCTGCGTCAGGAAGACTGGGATGTGCCCGCGTCCATCGGGCGACTCGCCGGGGTGGTGTCCCTGTCCCGCCGGGCCGATCAGGCGGCGGTCCGGGTCGCGGCGGGCGCGGGGAGCGGCCGATGAGCACCGACCACGCTGGCACGCTGGACCGGGACAAACTCTTCACCGCCCGGCTGCACGCCGCCCGGGTCCGGCCCTACCTGGCGACGGCGTTGTTCGCCCTGCACGTGGTCGAGTCCCGGCAGGTGCCGACGATGGCGGTGGACCCGTACTGGCGGTGCTATGTCTCACCAGCGTTCGTGGACCGAACGCCCGTGGAGGAGCTTGCTGGAGTCTGGGTGCACGAGGTGTCGCACCTGCTGCGTGACCACCACGGGCGCGGTGACCGGGTCGCGCGGGATCGTGGTCTGACCGGGCCGGGGGAGCGGCTGCGGATGAACATCGCCGCGGACTGTGAGATCAACGACGACGTCTTCGGTGACGGGCTGGCCCGCCCGGAAGGCGCGGTCGAGCCGAGCTCGCTGCTGCTGCCGGAGGGACAGCTGATGGAGGACTACCTGCGGCAGTTCCGGCTCGGCCCGCGTACCCAGCATCTGGCCTGGCTGGACTGCGGCAGCGGCGCCGACGGGCTGCCGCGGGAATGGGACCTCGGACCCGACGGCGCGTACGCCCTCAGCCCCCAGGAACGCGACGCGGTGCGGTTCCGGGTGGTCGAGGGCATCACCGGCCGACCGGGGAACGTCCCGCAGGGCTGGCGGCGGTGGGCTGAGCAGGCGTTTCACCCACCGCAGCCGTGGCGGGAACTACTCGGAGCGGCGGTCCGCTGCGCGGTCTCCGCGCCCGGGGTGGGCGAGGACTACACCTACGGCCGACCGTCGAGACGCTCTGCCGGCCTACCCGGCGTCGTCCTGCCGGCGTTGCGACGCCGACCCCCGCGGGTCTGCGTCATCATCGACACCTCCGGCTCGGTCAGCGACGCCGAACTCGGCAGCGCTCTGCTGGAGGTCACCGCGATCGCCCGGGCCGTAGGCGGCCGCCGCGACCTGGTCACCGTGCTGCCCTGCGACGCGGCCGCCCAAGTCGTCGGTCCGCTGTGCCGGGCCGAGGACATCGCGTTGATCGGCGGTGGGGGTACGGATCTGCGCACGGGCTTCGCCCGCGCGCTTCGGCAGAGTCCATGCCCGGACGCCATCGTTGTGCTGACCGACGGACAAACGCCCTGGCCGGTCTCACGGCCGCCGTCCCGAACGGTCGTAGGGCTATTTCACCGCGCCGCCCGGTGGAACGAGGACGATCCCGACTATCGGCCGGACTCCCCGCCCGAGTGGGCCCGCGTGGTCACCATCGGATCCGTTCCCACCCCGCGGTGAGCCCAGCCCACGTCAGCAGATCGACGGCGAGTCGGGCTGCTGCCGCACATGAAACACGTCGGAGGCCTGGTAGAAGGCCGGTACCGGAGCTACGCGCAGCCGGTGCGCGGCGAGAATCTGCGGAAACTGTTGGCGCCCGCATGACGGTGCGCCGAGGGTGGTCTGACGGCACTGGATGCCGTGCCCGGCGGCAAGTCGCGGTTCAGTCAGGCTCGGTGGCTGGGGCAGGATGTCGGGGTGGTCTGGGGCAGACGCGACGGCTCGGTTCTCCCGCCTACGCCGGTGGCGGCAGGGGACGGGCTGCTCGCGGTGGTGCGGGTGACGGTCGGCGAGGCCGGGGCGGGCCGATGGGAGGCGCTGAACCGCCTGGTCGAGGTGCTGCTCGAGGTCGACGCTATGCGTGATGAGGTCGTGGCGCGGTCGGCGCTGGCGATGGTGGCCGCTGTTCCGGGGCTGGCACTACGCCTCGACAGGCACGTCCGGTCGACGCCGTGCCATGGCGAGTACCGGGAGCCGGCTTTGCTGCGGGCCGTGGCGCGGTTCACGGGCGTGTCATCGGGGCCGGTGGTGACGGTATTGGCGAGCATGGATGGCGACGGGTGGATCCGGGAGCGGGCGGTTGCGGCAATGGTCGGCCGTCCGGTCGCGGAGGTGATGCCGTTCCTGGTGGTGCGTACCGCTGATTGGGTGAGGCCGGTGCGGGATCGTGCGCGGGCCGGGCTCGCGGTGCTGCTCGCCGACGACCCCGCCGCATACCTGCCGGCGGTCTTGCCGATGACGCTGCGCCTTGACGCACGCCTGCGCGCCAGCTTCGCGCTCACCCAGGTGCGTGCGGCGGTGATGTCAGCTCCGGAGCAGGTGTGGCGTGGTGTGCTTGACTCGGGTGGTCGCCGGGAGCGCCGGTTCGTGGTCGACATCGTCTTGGCGCAGGGCTGGCTGCGCCTGCCCGATCTGGTGACCTTGGCCGAGTCGGATCCGGACGTGTGGGTACGGGCGCGGGCGGCGGAGGCGGCGTGCCGTGAGGCGGTGTGGACCCGCCGGCACGATGTCCTGCAGCGTCTGGCTCGGTCGGCTCGGGCCGAGGTGCGGGTAGTGGCCTTGACCGGACTGGTCCGGGTCGGCCGGGACAGCGACGCCGCCGGATACCTGGATGATGGTGCGCCGTTGGTGCGGGCGGTGGCCAGGGACGCTGCCCGTCGCCTCGGTATCGACGTGCGGGCGCATTACCGGACTGCCGTCGCCGCCGGCGAACCGGCCTTGGGCGCGATCGCCGGGCTGGCCGAGACCGGCTCGGCCGCGGACGCCCCGTTGCTGCGGCGGCTGCTCGGTCATGAGCTGGCCAGGGTCCGTGCCCAGGCCGTACGGGGTCTGCGTCTGCTGGACGCGGTCGGGGTGGGGGAGGCGGTGGCGTTGGTGCGGGATCCGTCACCGCAGGTGGTGCGGGAGGTGGCGCTGGCGCTGCGCCCGCTGGTCGGCGCTCTGCCATCGGGCTTGCCCTGGGAGCTGCTCGCGGACGGTCGAGTGGAGTTACGCCGGGCGGGCTACCGGCTTCTACGCGGCCAGGGCGTCGAGGTCGAGTTGCGCGCGGCTCTGATTCTGGCCGTCGACGCCGACCTACGCCTGGCCACGCGCGGGAAGGCTGATGCCACCCGCATCGCCCGGGACGCGACGCGAGCCGCCTGGCGCTACGCCCCCCGGCCGGAACTGCATGTCACCAAGATGGAACACGCTGAGCTTGTCGCATTGACGGCCCAAGCCGCTGCGGCGCTTGGAGACGAAACCAGCCAGCAGCTTGCCGCCTGGTTTGCGAGCAGCCGCTCCGATGAGTAGGCGCCCTTCTCAACTGGTACAGCTCTGCGCTGGAACCACGCGCCGATGCGGCTGGGTCACCGTCCCTTCCATGCATCGGGTAGCTGAGACCTGCGTGCCCCGGGGCGCTGATCTGCGCGTCGTAAGGTGCCAGCCCCGATCGTCCCAGACTTCGACGACCCAATGGTGGTCCAGCAAGCCGCCGGTGAAGTTTCTGGTGACGCCGGCCCGGCCCCATTTCCGGCGCGGACGCACTCGGTGAGGCTCGTCGCCGCGTGCGGGAGGACGCCCACCGGACGGGTCCGGCACCATGAGTGCTGTGATGTCGCCGAGCGGTCGGTTGTGGTGGATGGTGGGCCCCACCGTTGGGATGGTGTGGGGCGTCGTCGACTCGGTTGTCAATCATGTGCCGGTGATGCTGAGAGAGGTCGGCACTGCGCGTGCTGAGCGTGGCGTCTGGTCGCAGGCCGCGGAGTTCGCGAGTCTGATCCTGGATGCTGGCTGGGCTTGGGCAGCGACGGCCGTGCTGGCGGGCTGGCTGGTGAGTCGGCAGGTGCGGCCGGCGTCAGGGATGCTGCGCGGCGCTCTGGCCGGTGGCCTGGCGCTGGGTTTCGCCACCACTGCCTACTACGGCGCGGACCTGCTGTTCGACGGCGGCGCGTGGTGGGGCATGGCTACTCGGTACTGGCTGATCGGCAGTGTGTTGCTCGGTTCGCCGCTCGGTGTCGCAGGCGCACTGATCCGGCTTCCCGGTCCGACCGGGGTGGTGGCTGCGCTTGTCGTCCCCGCAGGCGCGGCCCTGCAGATGGCCATCCTGCCTCCACCGCCGGAGAGCCTGATGGCGAAGCCGGTGCGGTGGAGCATCTGGATCGCAGCCGCAGTCGCCACCGTGTTGGTCGCTCGCGGGATCCACAGGCGCAGTGCTGGGGCGTCTCCCCAAAGTCCACCGGGCGGCTGAGTAACCTGCTACACGAGGTGACGGGTGTTCGTCACTGACGCGCGCACGGTCGGCGGCCCAAGCGTGCAAATGGCCATGGCGGAGTGCGACCAACGGCGAAGCCGCATCCGTTCAGTAGGAATCTCTGCAGCCGCTAGTGTCGTCAGCGTGAGCGATCATCACCGCGACGTTTGGACACTGCACCGACGCTCCGATGGCGGGGCACTTGCTGATCTTGTAGTGACCGGTGGCGATTTCCCGTGGCTGAACGGGCGTGTCGATCCGAAGGATGGGTTCGCGGAGGTCCGGCAACTCTTCGCTGAGGAACTGCGGCTGCTCGATGATATCGATGAAAACGCCGAGTCCTGGGAGCGCGCGTACGACGCAGTCCGGAACGCCGTGACGCTTCGGTGCCCGGAGGGCCAGGAGGTTCCTGAGTTCCTTCTCCACATCGATCGCAACGAGGCGTGGTGGCGGTGGAGTGACGAGCCGTTTGACGAGGAGGACGCTTAGGTTGCCCGCCGCCTGCGGCGTGGTTCACGGTCGGGGTCTTTGTGCCTGCGCCGAGTTCGGCCCACTGCCGTCTTCGCCACGGGCATGCTCTGCGCGGATAACAGCACCATCTGCGCCCGGTGCCAGGTCACCACCGACCCGGTGTCCCTACGGATGATCCGCAGCAGCCGCCTGCCCTCGTCGTCATCGATCTCACGGACCCGCACGCGCTCTGCCACATCGGCACAGCTCGCCGGACGCGCGTCGCCGAAGCTGCTCACCGACACCGCGACCCGCGCCGCCCTGGAATCCGGACGGCGCGTCACCTCACCACAGCACAAGGGCCGCTGATGCGGCGCTAGCCGAGATTCAGAACCTCATCGTCCGCGTGCGTGCCGAACTCGGCGACGCGCACCTCCGCGATGTGCTCGTACCGGCTGATCCGGTCGGTCCACTCCGCATCGACGCCGAACGCCACCTGCGCGAAGCCCACCCGCCTGACGGCCTCGGCCAGGCCCGGATCGCCAGGCGCCAGCAGCCGCACCGGCGTGTCAAGCGCCACGGTGTGCGGCGGCACGAAGTACTCGTCCGGCAAAACGGTGCGCGCATGGACAAGCGCACCGACAGCGACAACCGAGCCGGCCCCCAACCGTGCGCACTGCAGGACCGTCGCCGCGGTCGCCACATAGACGCACCGGCCAACCTCGCAGCCCAGCAGCGTGGCATGCGGCCCCACGAAGACGTGATCGTCGACAAGCACCGGCTGATCGCCGGCGACCGCAGACCCGCGCAACACTGCGTTCTCGCAGATCACCGCCGCCTCCCCGACCTCGATTCGAGACCCCTCGGCATCGAGCACCGCACCGTACATCACCCGCGCCCTCGGCCCCACACGGACATCACCAACGAGCGTGGCCGTCGGGGCAACGTAGGCGGTGGGATGGACCTGCGGTTCATACCCGCGGTGCCGGATGCGGATTCCCTGCGCTTCAGCGACCATGGGCGGATTCTCACCCGACCGCCGCGACCATGCTGGCGGATTTCAGACGTCGCGTTCGCCGAGACAGGTGCCATCCGCGATCTGAGGCACTACAGGGCGAACGTTGACTGATACGGCACTAGAAGCTCGATGATCTGTCGATCACGTGGAGCTCGGTAGACGTGACCAGGGCGTCGGCGTGGCCGACATCGGACGGCTTGTTGCGGCGGTGGAGCCTCTCGAATGGGCTGGCGGCGACCTGGCGGACGGTGGCGTCGCCCTTGGCCTCCGATTCGCTGACGGCTGGCTGACCCTGTACAACGCCTTGGACGAGAACGGGATCGCGTTCGGCCAACTCGACCCGCAGTACCGCCGACTCCGCCAGGGATGAGCCCATCGGAACCGCCGCACGAGCGGACGGCCATGCCCCGTCGAAGCGCGGCACAGGATACGTCTCGCCTAGGGTGCTTTCGTGAGCACGGGGGAAGCTACCGACGGCGTGCGACTACACAAGATCAAGCGTCCTGGTGGCGTCTTCTGGTTCGATCTGCGGCAGGTCGGACAGGATCGTGATGGGACGTGGCTGCGCGGTGCGGTCGGTTCGCCATGGGGTGCTCCGCATGACTGCGGCACTTTGTCCGTACCGGTTGTGGTGTTGCTGGCGACGAACCGTCCGTGGGTGGCGTGGTGGGTCGGTGATCCTGCTGACCAACGGCTCGAGATCGACGTTTGCCTTCCGCCGGAGGTCACCGAAGCAGGCTGGTGGTATGTCGATCTCGAGCTGGACCCGGTGCTTCACGAGCGCGGTGGGCGTGTCGAGATCGAGGACTGGGATGAGTACGAGGAGGCGTGCCACAACGGGTGGATGACCTCGGATGACGCCAAGCTCGCACGCGCCACGGCTGAGCGTTGTGCGGATGTCCTCAGGCAGGGGATGGAACCCTGGCTATGGCGCGGGTGGCGGATACTTCGCCAGCAGGCGTGAGACCGATCGCCGTGCGCGCTCATCGGCAGTTCGGACGTCGGCTGGACCGGAGTCCGGCCCCGAAGCGTGACGGCACCAGCTGGCGCCGACACCCTCGGCAACAGATCAGTGCGTCCAGGCGCGGCGTTGGACCGGCAACATGGCAGTCAAGATCCTCGAAAGACGCCGTCCGGGCCTGCCGACCACAACGGAGCTGTCTGGTCACCCTTCGTTCAGACTGACGACGAGCAGGGGACGCTCCGGCAGCGAGACGGCGTCAACGACGAACACCACCGGATGCCTGTACTGACGCGGGTAGGCGCGAGGATAGCGGGCACGGGTGCCGTACCGCTGAGGCCGATCAGCGATCGGTCCTCCACGAACTCGACACCGGCCACGACAGAACGCGGTGAGCGGCCTGGTCGGCGGCGGGCGGTCATGCGGGTGGGCGGCTGTCCCCCGGCCGCCCACCCGCGGTGCCCGGCTCAGCGGGTGGCCAGCTCCTCGACCCGCGCCACCGGCTCCGCGTGGACGGGGTGCGGCGTGGTACGCCGGCCGGACCAGAGCACCCGGGCGACGATCCCCGGCGCGAAGAGCCCCGGCGGTGGTGTCATCAGGTTGGCGACGCTCAGGAAGCGCTGCCCCACGACCGGGTGTCGCGCGGCGGCGGCGTGCAGCCGGGTGACGTACCCGTTGAGGAAGCGGGTCCGGCGGCTGCGCGGCCCGACGATCGTCGGGTGGCGCAGGTCGGCGCCGACGGCCATGTCCCACGGCACGTCGACCACCTTCGACGCGCCGGCGAAGAAGCGGCGGGGCAGCTCCCGCCGGCCCTGCCGGAGGCAGTCGCGCAGCACCACCGCCTCCGCCGCGGCCACCGTCATGCCCTGCCCGTACGCCGGGTTGAAGCTGCACAGCGCGTCGGCGACCGCGATGAAGCCCTCCGGCAGGCGGGTGAGGTGCTCGTAGCGGCGGCGCACGCTGGTGGGCAGCCGCATCCGCTTGGGCGGGCCGAGCGGCTCCGCCCGGCTCAGCAGCGCGTGCAACTCCGGGGCGGGCAGCCGCGCGGTGAAGGCGAGGTAACCCTCGGGGTCGGTGGGCGGGGCCTGGTTCGGGCCGACGCCGAGCAGCGTGACCATCCACCGGTCGCCCTCCGCCGAGATGGCCACCCCGCCGTACGGGGCGTCCGGCGAGGGGCTGCTGACGAAGGCCGCGAAGTCGGCCTCGCCCGGGGTGCGGCGGTAGTCGCGGGAGACGTACACCGTGCGCGGATCCACCCGGTCCTCGACGGGCGGCTGGTAGCCGAGTTCGGCGAGCCAGGTGGGGCCGCGGTTGCCCCGGCCGGTCGCGTCCACCACCAGGTCGGCGTCGTGGCGTTCCTCCCGGCCGCCCCGGGGCAGGACCCGCGCGCCGACGACCGTGCCGCCGTCGGCGAGCAACCCCAACGCCTCGCACCTGTCGCGGATCTCCACGTTGGGCAGTGCCCGGACCCGGTCCCGGACGTACGCCTCCAAGGCGCGCCGGCTGACGCAGAGCCCTTCCAGCCCGGAGGCGACCCGGGGAATCCGGTAGCCGTCGTTGACCCAGATGACGTCCCGCTGGACGTCGATGGTGACCGCCCCCTGGGTGGTCAGGTCGGCGGTCAGGCCGGGGAAGAACTCCTCCAGGATCTGGCGGCCCCGGGCGAGCAGCCCGTGCGAGTGCCCGCTATGCGGCACAGCCTTGCGGTCGACAGCGTCCGCCGGCAGTTCGTCCCGGTCGAAGACGGTCACCTTCGCGTACGACTCGCTCAGCACCCGCGCGGCGAGCAGGCCTCCGATGCTGCCGCCGAGGATGATCGCCTGCCCGGTCTGATTGGTGGTGGCCACGGCTGACTCCGTTTCACTGAATGGATGTCTACAGTGAGCGGCACGGCATGCCCGTGGGTAAAACGAATTAATGGACGGCTAGCTGACAGTGAATGTCCCGTCAGCGGTTCCACCACTTCCCAGATCTGCGGGCCGATCGACCTTCGGTCGCCATAACCCCTGGTCAAGGCGCAACTATCAGCTCTGCTGATCGGTGTCGTGAGCGATATCTCAGTCGTCTACCGGTCATTGTTGACCGGTTCTCGGTGCACCGAAAGGATGACGGGGCGAGCCAACCGATCAGGCATCGAGACACGACGGGAAGGCGACGACTGGCGGACGACGGGTGGGTTTTTTCGATCGGGAATCGGCCCGGCCGTGTTCGGACGGTGGTGGGCGTGGCGGACTCAGTAACCGCCGGCCGCCGCGAATCCCACGAAGATGATCACGGCCGCGGCGCGCCGGGCGGACGCAGGGATTCCCCGAACGTCACCGTCCGAAGGAGCGGCCCGGGTGCTCGGCGCTCAGCAGGTGAAGTGTGCACTTCGTGGACACCGGGGATTGGATCTCGTTCAGCGACACGACCGACGGCACCCACCCCAGCGCGGCAGGCCACTCGAAGATCACCCAACGGCTGACCCCGATTCTGAGCCGGTACATCTGATCGAGGTCGGTAGCAGGTTCGCTCGGACCACGGGACGGCCGGCTGTTCGTTCGAAGGCAACCTGGAGGCATACCGACCAACGGCGAACCCGTCGACTTCTCCGGCCGAGGACCATAGCCGCCGTCACCGCGGTGGACTGCCTGACCCGCCACCGGAGCCCGGCAGTCCGTCCCTGCGGCGGGAGCGTCAGCGGCCGGATCAGCAGCCGCCGCCGCTGTTCGGCCATGTCCAGCAGTCCCGGCCCGTCGACGCCCGGCCACGGCGTGCAGAGCGATCCTCCTGGCGCAGCCCTTGCCCGACACAGGTCCACGCAGGTCCCTCACGTCGCCCGGTGTCCCGTGCTCGGTGAGCGCCTCCAGCAGGAGCCGGTACGCCTCCCGGTTGCCACGCTCGTTGACCTGCCGCAGGAGCCAGATCTGTTCGGCGTGATCACCGGCGGCTCCCCGCGCGGCGGCCAGCCGGAAGAACTCCTTGTCGTCCGAGGAGTCACCGACGGCGATCGCGTCCGCCATCCGCCGCTCGTACACCCATGAGTCCTGCACGACTCCAGCATGGAGCGCAAATTTAACTGAGGTCAGTCGATGAGTCGGCACCCCGGTCACGGGCGGGGCGGTCCATGTCGCGAAGGCGCCACGGTGGGTGGAGATGAACCGGAAGCGGCTCGTCACCGATCCATCTCCTTCGCCAAGACCGAAGGCGGCCGTGCTCGCCGTTTCGGTTCGGATCCGCACGCCGTCCGGCAAGGGCGACTCGCCCTTCCCGGTAATCGCCAGTCGGCGTACGGCCGAGGCCGTCGGCGCGAAGATGACACTCTGTTCAGCATTCCTGTGTCCCCCTTCACAGCAAGATATCGCTCCTGCGTAACGCATCGGGGGCAGTACGTGACGGCAAACGCCGCACCGGCCTTCCAAACCGGACACGTCTCGCGGAGGTCACTACAACAAGTAGCGGTGACGGGGAGACGGTCGGCACGCAACGGCGGCTATAAAGGATGAGCGGCGTGCACCTGCTCGCCGCTCGTGCCGATCCGGACCACGCCGAGCCCTGCCCCGGTCCGACGCCACGAACCTGAACGACCACCCATGAGGCAATCGGGGGCAGGGACGGGGGAACCACATTCGTGGTCCTCGACCGGCACGCGCAGCACTCGGCCGGCCGCAGGGCCTTGGGGTGAAGCCGCGACAGCGGCCGGGCAATCCTTCCCGCCCGAACCCGACAGCTAACCTCGCAGGCGTGCCGGAGGGATTCCTTCACCGTGCACGAAAACATCTCGAGTCGGCGCCTGCGCAAGCTGGGCACCGGCAGCATCGCCCTGTCCGTCGGTCTCGGCCTGCTGTCCGGCGGGCTCGGCGCGCCGCAGGTCGCCTCCGCCGCTCCGGCGGTCACAGCCGTCTCTGTCACGGCGGCGTTGCCCCAGGGCGGCCCGCAGTCGGCCCGCCCGGTAGCGGCAACGACCGTCAAGGCCGCCGCCAAGCAGGCGGTCGGAACCCGCGTGGTCGCCGAAGCGGCCAAGCACAAGGGCAAGCGGTACCTCTACGGCGCGGCCGGGCCCAAGCGTTTCGACTGCTCCGGGTTCACGCTGTACGTCTACAAGAAGACGATTGGCAAGAAGCTGCCGCACAAGGCGAACCTGCAACAGCGGTACGGCAAGGCCGTCAGCAAGGCGAACGCCAAGCCGGGTGACCTGATCATCATCCGCTCCGGTTCGTACGGCACCCATGCCGGCATCTACGCCGGTGGCGGCAAGATGTGGTCGTCGCCGCGGACCGGCAAGACCGTCAGCAAGCAGAAGATCTGGAGCCGTAACTACGTCGTCAGGCGCCTGGCCTGACGGTGACGAGCACGCCATCAGCCACGGCAGGACCGATTCCGGCCCCGCCGTGGCTGATGCGTCTTGCGTCTTTGTCACGCACTCGCACGGGTGCCGCAAGCGCCGCGCCGGTCAGTCCGTTACGAGCACGGCCTGCTATCCGGCCGATCAGGGCCGTTGACCTCGAACCGTCCGCCGAGCACGGCGTAGCCGACCACCAGCGCCGCGAGCGCCTGCTCACCGCCCGGTAGGCGTTGACCTTCGCCAGCGACGGGGCAGCGGTTGCGTCCACGCTCGCACTCCGGGTGGTCATGCCATCCGCGGTCGGCGGCACGCCAGCGCGCTTGAGTTCGGGACGTTCAATGACCGCCATCAAGGTTCGTCGCCACGGCGCTGGCCGCGGCGCCGCTGACGGGCGACGCCGTGGCCAGCGGAGGGGTTCAGGCGGCCCAGTCCTGCCGGGCTGCCCAGGCCCGGACAGTGGTGGTTCCACGGACGACGAGCGTCGGATCCGGTAGTGGGGCCGGGTTGATGTACGCCGCCGCGATGCCCGTTGCAACCGCTTCCCCCAGGTGTGGTGCGAGCATCCGGGCGTAGTCCTGCGGGTCGATGGTGTGCCAGCGGAGCCGGCGGCCGGTCGCGGCCTCGATTTCGGCGGCTACCTGCGGGCCGGTCAGGGCCGACGGGCCGGCCACGAATCGCGCGGTCGGCGGCGCCGCTGCTACGACGAGGTCGGCGACGGCTGCGCCGAGGTCGTCGGCGGCCAACCACGGGTTCGGGAGTTGCTCCGGTAGTGGGTAGCGCAGCTCGCCCTGGGTGTGCACCAGTGGCCGTGACCAGGCGGCCACGAGGTTTTCCAGGTAGGTGCTGGCCGGACCGACCACAGACGCCACCGGCACCGTGTCGGGCAGACGGGCGGCCAGACGGATCCTGGCATCGACGAAAGGCACCCCGATCGGGTCGGCCGGGACAGCACCGCCGGTGTTGAAGACCGCGCGGGGTACGCCCGTCTTTCCGAGCGCGTCGAGGACGGTGTCGGCCTGGCGCACCGCGTCGGCGGCGAAGTGCAGCGGCAGCTGGATGACGACCGCGTCGGCGCCGGCGTACGCGGCGACGAGCGCGTCGAGGTCGAGCAGGTCGGCTGGGACGGCTTCGACGGCCGGGTCAGCGGCTAGGCGGGGATGCCGGGCGACGGCCCGGATCCGGTGCCCCGCCGCGCGCAGGCGGCGGATGATCGCGGTGCCTTGGGTTCCGGTGGCGCCGTGGACGACGACGGTGGTTTCACTCATGGGACCGACCGTAGTTCCCTGACTGAATTAGTACCCACGAAGTTATATTGTGTCCCTGTGGAAACCATTGGTCCTGAGCAGCTGGAAAGCCTGATTGGGCGACCGAGCGGTCCCGGCTGCGGTGTGGAACGGGCCCTGCAGGTACTCGACGGCAAATGGAGCACCCTCGTTGTCCGCGAGCTACTGAGCGGGCCCAAGCGCTTCGGCGAACTACGGGCCGCTCTCGGGACCCCGAGCGCCAAGACCCTTACCGACCGGCTACGGATGCTGGAGCACCACGGGATCCTCACCCGCACCGTCCATGCCGAGGTTCCGCCACGAGTGGTGTACGCCCTGACCGAGCAGGGACACAGCCTGAGCAGCATCCTCCACGCCATGCTGGTGTGGGGCGAAGCCAACCCGGGACCCGGTGCTCGACCACGGTGACGGGCGGCCCGACCACCGACGCAACTTCCGGGGCTGCCATTCCACCCGCTACCCGCCCACCTCCGCAGGCCGTCAGCCATTCGTGGCCCAGCCGCGCCGCCTCGGCGTGCAGACGCGTAGCCAACTGTGAGGAGATCCCGGCTCTGATCGATTGCATGCGACCGTCGGGTCAGCGATGTGCCAGGCGGTCTCGTACTCGTCGGGGCTGAGGTAGCCCAGCTCGCGTGGATGCCGTGGGTCCTGTCGCGTGGAGCCGCCGCGCCAGCCTCGACGCGGGAACGCGCCCTGCCAGCCCTGCTCGGCCATCAGCCGCTCCCTTCGAAAGGCCGGTCGCGCTGAGGCTTCGGCCGTGACTGGTCAGACGGCGGCTCAGAGCGAGAGGCCGGTGGCCCGCGGCTGACGAGGCCGGGTAGCCAGGGCGTAGCCGGTTGCCGTGACGCCCAGCGACACTCCCCAACCGACGAACACCAGCGGCGTGGCGACCACCGCCCACCCCTCCCACAAGTCCGCCCAACGCAGGTCGTCCGCGAGCACCTGCCTCACGAACGCCGCGACGCTCAGCGCGCCGTAGGTGACCAGCGCGAGCGCTACCACCCCGGCCGGGACCACCGCCAGGAGCCGGGGAACCGGGCGACCGCCCAGCCCGGGCACCCAGCGCGGGAACTGCTGCCCCCACCGCTGCACCAACCCGAGAACGAGCAGGCTGGCGAGCGGCGGGACGAGAGTGATCGCCACGCCTGTCCATGTCGACAGGCCCTGGTGAATGTCATCCAGTTGCCGCTCGGAGATGCCGAACGGCACGCCGAGCATCCAGAGCCCGTGCGGCACCGCCCAGCCGATCACGGGGAGCGCGACCGCCACGTACGCCCAGCGGCGGGTCCACCGCGGCACCGGCCGGTAGCCGGGAGCCACCGGTCCGCGCTGAGGATCGCATGCGGTCGCCAGCCCGGCGAACAAGACGCCGCCGGTCACCAGCACGAGCCGGGCGACGAGGTCACGCCAGTCCGAGGGACGCCCCGCCAACGCCGCCGGGACCTCGAAGAGAAGATGCAGCGGGAACGCGACGACCAAGAGCAGCGCGGCCGCCGCCCAACTGCCGGCGGCCGCACGGCGGCCGGGGAACCGGACCGCGTACCCGACCACCACCGCGAGGGCGGCACCGACTCCCACCGCTCCCCACCCCGCCCAGAACGGCAGCGTCTCAACC